>CALBXV010000701.1 GCA_937890045.1 uncultured archaeon | reverse complement strand
ATCCATCTCATGCTGGAAAATACGACATTCTAACCCCATCATCGTTACCCTATTCAATTCCCCATTCTCATCTTCAAAAGTGCAGGCAATATGATCTGGTCTACGAATCTTTATCCATATGCCAGGCCAAGTCAAACAACCTTCATCCATCGTAACCATCTCTGTGCCTTCACTTATAACTTGAGGATTAAAACAAACAATAATCTTTTTTTTCTTTATATCTGAATACATCACAAAAACACGTTCCATAATGCCACACTGATTTGCTGACAACCCGATTCCATGAAAATTCTTCATGGTTTCTATCAGATTTTCCTTCAGTTCTTTTCTGTCCAAATCCTCACTACATCCAGACAAAGGAATAGTAAGAGCTATATTATCATTTTCAAGTAATGTGTATGTTGCCATATTATGTTCTTCCATAAAAAGTTGTACCCATAATTGAAGGTGTCTGTGCATCAAACAAATACCAAGCACAATTGTCTTTACCTGTAGTATCACCAAACCACTTAATTCTACCTACACTTATAATCTTATGTAAAGCTAAAAGGTATGGTCTACTCTGTTTAGTATGCATCCAATCTGCATCAAATAACAACCAAGTAGGTTTTTGTTTTGATAGATGTTCAATCATTGGATGTAATATCTTTCTATCCCATGGCGGATTTGTTATTATCAAATCACACCCATTTACATCAACTGTAAGAACATCTCCTTCTCCTATGTCATCTCTGCGAGGTTCAATATCTACTGCTAAATAACAATGTAAATTAGATAATTCTTCTACACAATCAATAAGTCGGCCATCCCCAGCACAAGGTTCAGCAAAAAGTCCTGTTTCTGGTAAATGTGGAATAAGAGGTTCTATTGCTTCTCTTGGTGTAGGATAGAAATCTCTTGGTTTTCGTTCAAAGTCGCTTCGTTTACCCATTATTCCACCACATGACTAAAGTTTTTCACCTTCTCAAATTTAATTGTGCTTCTAAATTTATCTACCAGCACATCCTGTTTATGACTAATCACAAATACGTTCTCATCACCCAGAGTATTCAGAATCTTTAGGAACTCATCTGTACCTGTACTGTCCAGAGAACTATCGAAAATCTCATCCAACATTAACAGATTTGTATTGGTACTGTTCTTCATCTTTGCGATGGCTCTCCATGTAAAGAGCAATGCAAGGTCAATACGCATCTTCTCACCTTCACTAAACGAATCATAAGTAAACTCATCACGATATCTTGATTTAATGGTTTCCCCAAAACTCTCATTCAATGTGAAGTTCACATAAAACTCCATAGAAGTCAAATAGGTATTGATCAACCTATTCATAATAGGAAGATACTGCTTAATAATCTTGGTCTTGATACCTGTATCCTGTAGCATATTCTTTGCCGCTTCAGCATAAGTTTTATCTTCTTTAAGTTTTGTTTTTTGATCATCTATTCCTGTTAATTCGGTTTTCAATTCTTTCAATTTCTTATAATCAGATTTACTTACATCACCAGTTTCTAATTGAGCACATTCAGCCTCCAAAGTGGAGTTAAACTTTTCCAGTTGTACAACAGAACTATTATCCGTTGCAATCTGTACTTCATTCTCTCGTATTTTATTTGCAATATCAGAAATCTCTTTTTGTCTCTCTTTTGATTTCTTTAGTTCTTCTTCAAGTTCCTTCAGACCATTTGAAAATTTGATTACATCTTTCTGTCTATTAGATATCATTTCCTTCTTGAAAATTTCATCTATGTGCTGCTGACAGGTAGGACAATCATCATTATGCTCAAAGAAACCAACAACTTTAGAATGTGCTTTATGTTTCTCTACTAGAGTAGATTTTATATCCTTAAGCTTATTATAGTTCTTTTTAACTTTCTCATCATCAGAAATTTTACTTAGTAGACTATCGTTCTCCTGTTGAAGTTTTTCAATGACAGACTTTCTTGAGAAAATCTCTTCTTCATTACTATCAATAAGACTAGTCTTTTCTGTAATAATTTTATCTTTATTTTTCTTTACATCATCAATATACTGATTTTGTAATTGAATCTTTTCTGTGGTGAGTTCAAACTTATAATCTATATCACGAATATCATCATATATGGTTTTGAGTTTTTGCTTCAATAACATATTCATCAACGAGAATATTTGGATGTCAAGAATCTCCTCAACCACCTCTCTACGGTGACGAGCCTTCAGCTGCATAAATGGAACGAATGTAGACGATCCAAGAATCACAACTTGAGTAAAACTACGATAATTTAGTTTTAGAATTTGTTGTTCAAGATACTTCTGATAGTCTCTAGAATGTGCATCCTGATTATACATCTTACCATTGATGTATATCTCAAAGACAGTTGGCTTGATACCACGAATCACTTTAATATCCTTGGAACCAATCTTGAACTCTACCTCAACAATACATCCACTATCGTTGACAGAATTTAATAGTTGTGGTTTATTAATGCCCCGAAAAGGTTTACCAAACAAACCAAAGCACAATGCATCAAGAATAGTAGACTTGCCTGCTCCGTTCTCACCAATGATTAAAGTTGTTGGATTTCTGTCTAGTTGAATTTCTGTGAAGTTATTACCAGTTGATAAAAAATTCTTCCACCTAACATATTTAAAATGAATCAAAGTTCTAAGTCCTGAGCCTCGTTATAGAGTGACTTCATGGTATTTTTAAGTCTATTCTTATCTAGTGTCACATCCAACTCATCAACATATCTATCAAGCAAAGTCATAGTATCTTCTGTATTCTCTACAATATCATCTGGTACATTTGACGCATCCAGTTCTGAAAAATCCTCAATAATCTTTACTTCATGTGCATCTACAGCTAGAAGTCGATCAACAAATTTATCAAATTCATACAAGTCCTTCTTATTAACAACAATTAGTTTTACATACTGCTCTTCATATTGCTCAACATTGTGGTTACTATAATCTTCTTGAGTATCATCATAATATATTTTCCTAAACAATGTATAAGGATTTACAATACGTTCAAGTTCTCTCGTTCCAGTATCAAAAATATGAAAACCTTTTGAATCATTATAATCATTCCAAAAAATTTCATATGGCGTTCCCAGATAATATATTTGACCATCATCTGACTTGTGATGATAATGCCCACTAAACACGGTATCAAATCTGCGAAACAATTCCTTATCCCATCCATTCTCTGAATACTGTCCACGATACATCTGAAAACCACTTACCTCTAAATGACCCATAACAATTTGTGCTGGAGAGTTAGATAATACTTCCATCGTTTTTGAATAATTGCCAGCATTAATCCAAGGAATGAATTGAATAGGAACATCATCAAATTCTACAACCTGTGGCTCAGAATAAATTGTTGTAAGTATATCTTCACCGACAAG
The DNA here is from genome assembly GCA_937890045.1 of uncultured archaeon. The sequence goes on along the minus strand of CALBXV010000701.1, from coordinate 6,194 downwards.
TTCACTCATAGAATTTACTTCATTGGTGTTCTTGTAATAGGTATCATGATTGCCGATAATGATATGCAAATCAATATTTAATTCTTTGAACCGCTCAATAAAACGACTACGAAAATCATTCGCAATACGATAACTTATGTACTTTCGGCGATCAACAACATCTCCCATATGGACACATGTTGTAATACCTCTTTCCTTCAATGTTGGAAAAAAAATATCATCATAAAATTTATAAAAGTAATCGTTAAAATTAAGGTTGTCGTTTCGTGCTCCGAAATGGGTATCAGTTATTATTGCTATCTTCAATATTCGACTCCATGAAAGGCTCTAAACCTTTAGATTTATCTACTAATTTCTTTTTTGGTTTATATACATCCTCATCTGGAAGCATTATATTGGGATCAAAACCTTGTACAGAATATACAGTATCATCACCTTTCATAGTTGTCCAAGACTCATATTGTATATTTTCTATTATTTTGTTTCTGACATGGGTTTGTTTTTTTTCTTTGGTGATCCTTCGCAAGAAGGCGTAGTAGATGATTTGCGTGAAGTATGCGAAAGGGTTCTGCGACTTCTCTGGATTGAAATTCTTAACATATTGTAAACAGTTCTCGATCCCATCTGATATCATTTCATCCCTGTATGTATAGTTAATAAAATTAGGTCTATATGATAAATGAGTAGCAATTTTTAGAAAACATTCACCTATGTAATTTGTAACTGGTGGTTGAAGTTCACCGATATTTTCTGCCTCAGCACACCTCTCTCGCCATTCAACCATAGCTTCTAAAAATTGTTTATTGTTAACGTAATGCGCGGCCTTGGATTTTTTAGCCATTATTATTCCTTCAAAAGATATATCATAATACATCAATTATATGAAAAAGTCAATTCCCTTTATTAATCTAAATTAAGTCAAATCTTTCAAATGGTACTTGACTTTATGAAAAAAATGTATATAATAGCTATGTGTTGTTTTAGTGAATAGTATCTTCAATTTCTAATTCAGCTAACAGATCTTCATAAACTTCTTCATTATCAATATCATTTAAAGATTTTCTATAATCAGGAGAATCCCTTTTTATGATTTCTTTTCGCACATGTTCATAATATCTAGATAAACCTTCTGAGGCCTCAGCAACTATAAGAACATGTGCTGTCTTAATACTAAATAATGATTGTTCAGTATATGGACCAATCCACCTGCTTAAACTTAAAGACTCCACAGGGCCTTGTCTTGTGAGTTTAGATTCAACTTGCATTTTTAATGGATTAGTTATTTCATAAGAATCGTCAACAACACCATCTTCCAATTCACAGATGAGCTCTTCTCCATTCAATAATTTAAGAACTTTATAAGTAGCTGTATCTGTGTTCATTTTAGTGTTACCTTACTTATTTCGTAGTTAAATTGTTGTTCGTTATAGATATTTATTCGTTCTGAAAAGTGATTAAGTGTAAAGTTTCTTCTTTCTTTATAGGATATATCATCTGCAATATCGAATACTAAAACTCCCATTTTGCTCTTAGTAGCCCGCAATCCCCTTCCGATTGATTGCAAGACTCTAATTTTAGACTTTGAAGGTGAAGCGAACACGATGTTGTGAAGGTTGCGAATGTTGATACCAGTACTAAAAGTACCAAAGCTCGCAATAATAATAGCATCCTTTTCATTTTCAACTATTTCCCTAATTCTCTCACGTTCTAAACTATCTACGCCACCGTAAACAAAAAATACCTTTCTATCTTTTGCAATCTTACTTATCTGTTCATATAAGATTTTTCCGTGTTTTTCTACTAGTTGAAATAAACATAATGTATTGCCAGAAATGTTGCGACACAAATCAATAATGAATTGATTCCTAGCGCTATTCGTAACCAAATATTCGAGTTCTTCAGCATATGTCATTTTCTCTCGTATAGGTGGATGTTTTAACACCACACATTTTATTTTTAAATTGGCAAGAGTTTTCTTATCCATTAACTCTTTAGTTGTTACTATAGTATCAACAGGACCAAATAGACCCTCTAGTACTAACTGGTGCGTCTGTGTACCGTCTAGCGTCCCTGTAAGACCGTATCTGTACTTACATTGATGCAACTTGGTCATTATACCTGTAAGAGATTTTGCTTTGAAAAAATGAGCTTCATCTCCAATCACACACCCAAAATCTTCAAAATATTTCTTTGGCATCTTATAGATAGATTGCCAAGTTGATATTACAACGGCCTTAGTAACAGCTCTATCATAGCCTTGATATATTTTTTGACAATAGATTCCTGAACTCCACCCATAATCCTGAAAATCAGAATACATCTGTTCCACAAGGGAAGTAGTAGGTACAAGAATTAAAGTCTTCAGGCCCATCATATGATAATAACGGACTAGGATATATATTATTAAAGACTTACCAGAAGCAGTAGGAGAAAGAAGAAGGCAACGATTTCTAGATATGGCATGGTGAACAGCTTGAATTTGATAATCTCGTACTTTGAGGGTTTTGCCTTTGGTCTTGGGTTTGAGACTCCTGATGAAATTTCTAACATCCGCTAGTATAATATTCCTATTATCTTCTACACCCTCTTCTATTGTATATTCTATATTGTTTTGTTTGCAAAATTTCTTTATATAAGATAGAAGTCCAACATATATCTCTCCTGTAACTGGACTAAACAATCGTATCTTGCCATCCCACATTCGATTACGATACATGGGCATAAATTTAGCACCAGGCACTTCAAAAGTGAAAAACTCTGTTAACTCTTGAGAGGTTGAAGGTTCTACATTATTTAGAGTAAGGTATACTTCATTTTTTTTAGATATATGCATTTTGTAATGTATCAGGTTCGCCGTAATTACCTCTCACAATTATATTCCAAGAGATACTTATACGCTCATCTTGTGTGGGTGGCACCCAATGCAGTAACCATGATGGGAAAATAAATCCTATTCCTTTAACAGAAGCAAATTGCAACATACTTGAATTTTCCCAAATTGGTTCATTTCTTGGTCGTAAAACATTTGCTTGGGGTCTTGGATCAAAAAATTGTATAGGAGAAGTATTATTTGAAGCTTTTAAATAATATACACCAGATAAGAAATTATTTGAATGTGTATGTGGTGGATGAGCCTCTCCCACATGTAATTTATTTGCCCACATACCAGTAATTTCTAATTTGTCATATTCGTATTTTAAATCTTTCATATATGTTTTATTAACATTTAATATCTCATCCCGAAAATCAGCAAAATAAGATATCGTATGTAAATCATCTTCGGTATGATACCCATGATTTTTTTTCGTGGTTGTAATATGAGAAATCATATCCTTCATTTCTATGTCATTGGGATAATATGAAAACTCACCAACTGTTGTTGGAAAACATCTGTAAAGTTTTACATCAGCCATGTAACTATACTCCAACGAGTCCCTTTGGTAATAGCCTTTGCTTCATGGGGGTACATAAAGTTAGAAGGGAATACTATAGATGAACCCTTCTTTGGTAAATATTGATGATCTGATACAAAAAATTCTCCACCTTCGTAATCATCATTAGGGTATAAGAGAGCAGTTACTTGTGGGTATCCATACTGTTGACCATGACTATGATGTATATTATCACAATGCTTAGACATAAACCCACCTGATGCATATCTGTTAATTCTAAAATCTGTTGTACGTTGTACAGTGAATAAAGGGAAATCTGATGAATATCTTTTTATGACTTCTTCATAGCAACTTAATATAGTAGGCCACAATATACTATCATTTTTGACCCAACACTCATCCATACGAACTCGTTCTTCACTTTCAACCTTACCATCATTACTAGAATATGTAGAAGGAACATATACAGTTTCAGTGCAGTTTAATATTTCAGAACATTGGTCATTTGAAACCACACCTTCATAATATTTAATATAATCTGCTACTAACCAAGTCATATCATCCCTGCTTCAAACTTTTTCCATTCAATTGCATTTTTAATATCCCATCCGCGATTGTCAATTGATTTAATAACACCATCAATATATTTTATTACAACTTCCAGATATCCAATCTTATCCATCAATGCAATAACTTCTTCATCAGAACTAATATACATTGCCAAATCACCTTTTAAAACTTTTAAGTCAAACGGTTTTGCAACATAAACTTTGACATCAGCCTTACCACCGTAGTACTCCCATTTTTCTCTGTACATACGTTGATAATCACCATTGGCCTTTTGCAATAGTAATTGATATCTTGTTTTATGCTCAAGATACTTTGCTTTTATTTTTTGGTTTTTGAGGGATTCAGAATCAAGGTGTTCCTCATTTTCTACTATGAGGTCTTTTCTTGCTTCTTCTTTTAATTGTTCTAGGTTCATAATATATCGTTTCAAAGTTGAGCAGAGTTGATTACTCTCTTTTTTATTTTTGACTTTAAAAGTCTAAGATGTGAATATGTTAAAGTTTATCGCATCTGCTCGTGGTTATTTATAATGTGTTTATTTCATAAATTTGATATGCAAACTCAGCAGTTGCAGTCATATATTCTACGTCAGTAACAGCTTGAGTAAAATCTAATGCACCTAAAGATATAGGAAAAATATTTTGAAAATTAACTTCTACAATAGGATTGTTTTTATTAGAAAGCACCATAAGATATGCATCTGAATATAATGCTCTATCAGGAACAGCTTTACCAACCAAATCTACTGGTGGAGTTTTACCACTAGCTGGTGTATTTGATGTTACATCTCTAAATGTACGAAACTCTTGCCTGTCTGTTGGAAATCCTATACCCTTCATCCAATTATGTAATGAAATATAATTTTCCAAATACTCATCTATTTGAAAAGTTATGGATAGATTTTCGTATGTAAGTTTCTCTCCAACTAAAGGAATATCTTTAAATGGAGTTGCCCTAGTAACAACACCAGCAGAAATGCCAGGAACATTTGCACTCAGAGTAAAAAATTCAACCTTCGGTAATTGATGTATACCAAATTTAAATTGTGTTTGAGTGGCATAGTCTAACTTCTCAGGTTGTCTTGCAAGTGGTGATTGTGCTGTTGCCATATATCTATTTATATGATAAAAAAGGGAGGCTCGAAAGCCTCCCTTAATCAAATTAAATCAATTTAATTTAATTTAAATGCTAGTCTAGTTCCAACCATAACTTCTTTTCGTTCAAAGTTATTGTCCTGACCGTCCATCAAATATTCAACGTATGGACTAAAGGTTGCGTTGTCACCCAAATTTATACTGAATCCAACTTGATTTTTAACATCATCAATCTCAAAATCATTTTCTTTTCCTTCGCCAAATTCAAAGCGGGGTTGAACTCTTGCCCAGATATTAATATTATCTAAAACATTAAGACCCACTGTAATAATACCTCTGTAACGCCAATTTGCATCTACACCATCTGAATACCAATTACTTGGCGGAGCATTGATGCCCTCATAGTGTCTGTATTCGATTCTATGTCCAAGTGATAAACTAATCGGTCCTTTATTACCTTCTTCATCTTTTAGCATATCCCAATTAATTACCGATTGTGTCAATGTCGGCCGATATTCTCTAGCACCATCTTCTTCAGCAATACGAACTGCTACAGTAAATGGTGTTAAGAACATTGGACGAAGTTTAATTGATAACTCAGCATGGTCATAATCAGAACGATATTGATTTCTTACATTAACACCAATATCATATCCAGATTGTTCCCAATTAACATCCCAATTGTGGTCAGATATCTCCCAATCTGTACTTGCCGCAACAACTTCATTTTTATAACTAATTGCAGTTCCAATAAAAGCTACTGCAAGCATTCCCACGAGAATATTTTTAAATATTTTCATATATTCCTCCCTAAAACTCCTAGATTGATTTGTCACTAAGAACATTATAATTGTTTATATTTATAATAATAAAAAGAGGGGGGTCAAAAGACCCCCCAATTTACTTCATTGTTCTTGATTTTACATCAAGTTTGTAACCTTAACCCTCCGATACCAAGCATTGGTATTCGCATCAAGTGATGCATCGGAGTTAACAGTATCGCCAGCGGCAACCGCACCAGAGGCGGCAAAAGGATTAGCAGCAAGACCGTAACGAGTCTTGAAACCAATTTTTGGCTGGAAGGAACTTTCACCAACCGCACGAACCATCTGTAGTGGAACGTATGGACAGTAGAAGA
>CALBXV010000700.1 GCA_937890045.1 uncultured archaeon | reverse complement strand
TTGTCACTTTAAATACAGAGCTTGCTCCCAATGATATTCCATCAGTTCCAACGTAGACACCTGAGTTACTATCTGTTAAAGAAGCTTTCCCATTTCCTATGTAAGAATTATTAATAGTAAATCCACTACTACCATTTCCGATGTATCCGCTAGTAGCTGTCATTTTACCTGTTAAATAAACATTCTCACTATAAAGACCATATCCTGAGAGAGAAGCACTGTCATATGTAATTCCAGCAAGATTCCCAAGTCTTACTTTGGGTACATTTCCATACCATTCAGAATAAGCATTAATACTACTTTTAATATCTATAAAGGGAGCATTACTATCATCTGAAGTAAGATAAATAACACCATCTCTATTTGCAGTAGTTCCATCATTTCCTATCCTAACAAACTCATCTCCCTCAACAGGATATGAAAGATTATTAAACCCTGCGTTTTCTACTGTAACTGTTGCGCCGCTAGGAGAGCCATTAATTAGATATACTAATTTTTTAACTACTCCACTAGCATCTCCAGCAGCACTCTGCGATACAGTAGACCCTGGGTCTACCCTCTGCATCATAATAATATCACCATCAGCAAAAGGGCAAAGACTCTTACCACTTGGATCATCAAACGTAATTGTTCCAACATCATCACTTGCACTTAGTCCACTAGCACTAGCAACCTTCGCAGCTGAAGTGACAAAGATAGCCCCATTAGTAGCACGTATCTGTTGTATTAATAATTCATATACAGAAAGAGTTCCTCTAACTATCATATTGTCTATTTCAATATTATAAGCTGTATTAGGAGAAGCAAAGTCATCTGCAGTCTCTTTATTAATTCTATACCCAGAACCTGCAAACCCACTAGAGAATGACTCAGATTGGAAGCCAGGCTCAAATATTGGTTCACCAGTAAACTTGTGTCGTACAGTTATCTCATCTTCTGTATTGAGTATGGTTCTAGCTTCTTCATCAAAGCTTTTAAATATTCTCTTTTGAAATAATTCATCACCTACCTTTTTAACATCTGTAACATTACCATCTATAATCGCTAATCGACTCTGACCTTCAGACATACTAGTACGACCTGGCTGTTCTTTTAAAACAGTCGTACTGACTGCTCCCTCAATACGTTTTATCTTTTTCTCTTCTGTACTAAGGATAGGCATTATGCTACTGGAGCCCTCTTTCTCATAGGTCTCCACTCAATTGTTACTTCATTAATATCTATATTAGCTTCTGTTGCTGTTGTGCCGCTACTACTGTCATCAACTGTAGCAAAATACAGGCTAATACTTTGTCCCTGTATTGTTGATGATGGTGTGAACTCTGCTATATGCCATTCATTATCAGCTTCTAATGTCTCATTTGAAACAGCACTCCAACTAGTAGGAGTCGCAGTTGACGTTGCTCCATTCGTACTATAATACAATCTTAAATAAGCGTCTGTACTTCCATTATTATTTCTGTAATTAACATATACTTTATAAAAATTCTTTTTAATACTTGGCTGTCCAAAGTCTTCATCCTTTGTCATAAAGTTCATTGCGTGTGTCGCAGGTGATCCAGTATTAAGATCAGGTTCCAGTATAGAGACTTTAGATGCAGTTGCTCCAGTTTCAACAGCCCATGCTAAGCTATTGTTATATATCACAAAATTACTTAGTCCCCTATTACTGGCCTGCTCAAATAAATTATCTGACTGAGCTCTTACCCAAGATTTAGTTCTCATGTCATATATATAACATTCATTATCTCCAGAAGCAGACATTCCTGCGTCCTTAACAACAATTACCTGATCCTTAGTTGGAATATATCCAACCATAGGAGTTGTATCGCTCATAAATGTTTTCCACTTATCGTCATCTAATTTTTCAGTTAAGTCTGTAACCGCTTTCCCATCAAAGAAATAACATCCATTTTTATTTGCCCATACACATCCAGTACTTGCTTTAAATGCCGCTGCTTTTTTATCTATTCCTTTATATGGATACTCTTCCTCAAGAAACCATCCACCATCACTACCACTTCCTATATTGACTATGTATAATTTTTTTTCTTTAAAGACTAACAATCTATCAGAAAAATCTAACATCTGGATTATTTCTCCATCCCCAGAACCTATATCTAAATAATAACTTTCGGGAAATACATCGTATTGATTTACAGGAGAATATAATATCCTATTAGTATGAACCTTTTCAAAATCCGTATCTTTACCATCTTTGATGTTAGCTATAAATGCCCTTTGGTTTGCAACTACCGCAGACTTTGCTCCATACCCTTGCCATCCCATAGCATTGTGCTGTCCCGTAGGGCTGTATCCATTAATAGTATTAAAAGTTTCTGGACTTGGAATTTTTATATCATATGTATCACTGTATACATAAATATTAGAGTCATGTGAATAAGAATTAAAATAATCAAACTCTGAATTAGTAGACATTCTAATCCCTTTCTCAAAGTCTATATCAAGTAGAAGTCTCCACGGCTCACCTCTTTGTGTACTCTTAATATAGATTCTTCCACCCTTTACTCTTTCGTCATAGGGTCGTGTCATCATTACAGTAACTTGAGGGTATTCATCTGCATCAATTGTGAATGAACCACCAGCCATTGTACCAACTCTTGATTCTTGTTCTCCAACATATACAAATGTTTGACCTAAGACATATCCTCCCCTTCTCCACATAGAATCAGTACTAGATGTAACATTTAAATCAACGTCAAATCCAGTCCCAGCAGGTGGATGAATAGTCCAAGACTTAGCATCCCATACAGCTGAAGCTGCTAAAGCTGCGGTAACAAACTGATCTGAATCTGAGCTTGATCCAGTAATTGCGTAATCAGCACTTCCATCTGAAGCAATATGTGCGTCAATCGCAGACCCACTATCTCCAATAAGAGTACTCATATTACTCTCATTAACATCAGTATCTATACCTATGTGGGTATTGTCAGATGTACCATCCACTGCGTCTGCAGCACTGCCTGCTGCGTGTGGACTCCAAAATCCCTTACTTGGATTTGTAAGTGTATTGCTCCTTACATACCACTTAGGGCCAAATGTATCTAGCCAAGTAGTGCTGTTAGTTCTAAAATACCTTTTATTGATATATCCAAACCACTTCATATACAAGTCTTTATTTTCAAAGTTTCCATTCATAGCTCTTAACGCATTATCAGCGTAATAGAAAGTACACTCTCCTACTATACTACCAGTTTTAGTCCCAAGATCAAAATTGTTACTATCCTCATCATCTACATCCTCTACAAGAGCATCCGATGTATCAGGATAAACCATAATAGTATGGTCATCAGAGTCATATAAAGCAATATACTCCGTTGGATTATCAGGGTCAGCAGCTGCGGTGGATGAATTAAAATCAACATCAGCCTGATATGAAAATACGCCAGTGCCATCAGCACCTCTAGTTAAACTGCTAGAAGTAGCATTAGTTACATCAGACGTTTTCCCTAGAGTACGTACCCTTCCTATAGCATCGACCATTACATTGAGAGAATTAACTAATTCATTCTTAGATATATCTCTCGGATCGTCCTTGCTATTAATACCTCCACCAAAGGGATTATATGTCTCTAACTGTTTAGGCACTAGTAACCATATCCTCTACGGTTTCTACTTGTATTGTTACTTTTCGTACGCTTAGACTTTCCTTTCTTTTTCCTAGAAACTGTCTGGCCAGTCTTCTTAGCGTATCTCTTAGCTGCTTTTTTACCTTTCTCGGTATAAGGAAAGTGTTTGCTTCCCACTTTAGGCATGTTAGTACCCCTTTAAGACTTCTTTTATCTTTTCTAACATTTCATCATCCTTTTTGGATTTAGTTGCTTTCACAATCATTCCTACGACCTTTAGAACGATAGCTTTAGCACCATTCTTCTTGACCTGATTCTTTATGTACACAGACAACATACTCATGATTCTTCCTTCAT
>CALBXV010000699.1 GCA_937890045.1 uncultured archaeon | reverse complement strand
AGTAGCAGCTTCACATTCTATCTGAGTAGTTTCATTTCCACTTGAACCACCGCCAGAGCAGGTACCAGATAAAGTACTTTCAGTTACAGATACTATATCTCTTGGAACTGTATAGGATATGTCAATATTAGCTGTTTGTAATATATCAGCATCTTTTGCATAATCTACATCAGAACCTCCCAGAGTTACTCTAACAAGGTTATCCTCAGTTACAGGATCGTCTTTATATACAAAATCATCGGCAGGATCAACTGCAGCTACCTTCTCTATTAGATGTTTTCCAATAGGACTAGAAGCTTCTATGTAATCAGAGAGAGGATCTCCTAATACAGACACAGATATAGGAATCGAATCAAGTTCAAAATAATACTTACCCAGTCCTAGATTTAATCCATATTTAGGAGCACCGAAATTACAGACTGCAGAATCCGTGCATTCTGTTTTGTATATATATTTTGGACCCCCTATATTAAAGAATTCATGAACACCAAATTTATTTACTTCCCAGTGACTTTCATTTTCTATTTCTCCTCCCTCTCCTGGTAGTCCTGATCCAGGTCCAAATAAACCTGCTGTTGCGCGTAAAGATGCTGGATCATTAAGATAGGCATTTTTTAATATAAGAAATCTAGCTCTTTCACCATCAATTATTTCATCTTCCACAGTTCCACTACCATCATCTGATTGTACATAATCATAACCGCTCCCAGCAGTTCCGGCAGCACCTCCAGGTGATGTTGCTGCGTTATCATAAAATACCTCGCTCTTCTCATTATCTCCAGATTGTATCTTATATTTTCCACGAAAATTTATAATATTATCTTCTACTATCCACTTATCTGAAGGATTGGCACTGATTGTAAAGTCTTTTAATGTTGTGACTCTATCAGGATCATCAAAATATGGTGGGATTGGCTTAAGGGGTCTTATATAAACATTTGAAGCTTTCCATGGTTCGGAAGGTATTGATGGCTGAACTTGCGGGACTGCTGCAGGATCTCCAACATAATTAGCAACTTTTCCATTAAGTAATTCGACTGTTTCAGTCCATGTTCCTGCACCACCGCCTTCATCTGCATCCTCACAGTCCTTTTGATTTGTACTAGTTGTGTCGCCATTACTACATGTTCCAGGAATACGAGTAATTGCACCTAATAAATTGTCTTCTCCATCAACGTGGTTTGTCGCATAGTCACCGCCAAAGGTTCCTGTAAAGGTCTCGGGAAAATCAGCCCAAAATAATAAATTTACGGCTTCTGTTATTGTTTCATAATTGAAAGTTTCTGCTCTTTGATCATTGCTGAATACCCCAGTGTCTGGATCCTCATGTCCAAATAATCTATATGGAATAGCTGGTTCAACCTTTACTGTAGCAGTTGATGGAGTTTCTATTTTGGCTGGAGCTGTAATATCTGGATCATCCATTGGTCTAAGATACTCAAGATCTTCTGCCACATATTGAAAGGTAGTTTCTAAATAAGCTTCATCTGTTCCAGTTACAACTCCCTCATCTACTAGATGAACTTCTTTAATCATCATTTTTGATACTATTCTTTTAGGAGTTTCTTCTGTTGGTCTCCCACTTAAAGGACCAAGATTGCCTCCTCGAAATCCTTTATCAGAAAAAGAACGCTCCTCTTTAAAGAGAAGCATTATATCAAATGGAGGAATATCATCAGCAAAAGCTATGTCTCCGCCCAAAGCACTAGTATTTCCATATACTAAGTTAAAGTCTTGGCCCACAAGCTGGGAAGCAATTAGTTCATAAAACCCAGCTCTATCAAAGTTTACTAAAACAATACTACCAGCAACTGTACGAGTTCCTTTAGTATATGCTTTTGCTGCAGATTCTCCCAATCGTCTAACAGGAGATTTATCTCTATGTACAGAGCAGCTTATGGCTGCAAGATTAATTAAAGGTATGAAAGTCTCTTTAGATATAGATCCATAAGCCATTATATAGGCTTCAACATCCGATCCAGAGAAATTTACGTTTCTTCTAACGGGTGCAGGCATATACACTGAGCCTGATAGAAGTTCAGCTAATTCAGTTTCTGCAGATAGATTTTGGTTATTATCTATAGTTCTTGTTTCTGCAGCGCTTGCCGTGCCTGGTCCGGATACTGGGATTGTTTTATTAGTTGCAGCCATTTAACTCCTATAATACAAGGGGCAGCGGAGAGCCGCCCCTGTATATACCTATTTTATAATCACAGTCAAATACTTAGATTATTGCTTGGCTGGACTGAACCCCTGTTGTGTCGGCTAAACCTGCAGTTGTTCCTGCAACTTGACGCCATGCATCAATATGTCTAGCTACATAAGTAAACTGAGCTTCTTGGATACCGTCATCAATAGATATACCGGCACCTTCAGAAATGATTGTCACATCAAAGACGCGCATAACCATTTGTTTTCCAAACTCATTTTTACCATAAAGGGTAATATCAAAAGGTGGAATTTCATCAGCATAGATAGCTATTCTGCTATCATCGCCAAAGGGATTAGCCGCATCTCCAGCAGCTACAGTTACTCCGGGAGTAAAACTCTGATCCGTCCTAAAAACTGTAGAAAGTTCCATGATATCCCGTAAAGCTGCACGATCAAAGCAAGTCATTACTATTGATCCAGCTACTCCACGTTTATTCTTTGAGTATGATAGAGCATTAGGATCTCCGCACACAAAGATAGGTCTAACTTCTCGGTTTACCGACCAGGAAATACCCTGAAGGTTTCCAATTTCAACATTGCCAAATACCGTCTTAATATCTGACCCAGAAAAAGTGGTAACTAGTCCTGGATTCGTTTCAAGATTTGATTTAAAAGCCATTTTAAATTTCTCCTAATTAATAGAAAACCCTATCAATTGATAGGGCTTTCCATATTATGGGAACTGCTCTAGGTAGTTATTCCTCATCAATTCATATTAGATATGTCACACTTATGCTACGTCCTCAGCTGTTAACTGAACATTGTAATGAACGTCTCTAATTTCAAATTGTGGACTTAACGTCAATGGAATAGTAATCTTTCCAAGAACTCTTTCTCCAGGAGTCATTTTAATTGGAGCACTGAATCCTCTAAGAACTCTAGGTACAAGGGTATCGCCCATTTGTTTGTCTAGAGAACTCTGAAAAGCTTGCAGTAGAGCCTCGCTTGAGACTTTACCAATAAAGTCTTTAGCTACAACTCTGCAAATATCCAAAGCTTCTTGTAGGATAAGAACAGTCATAAGATTTTCGAAGTCTGAACCAGCAGTTGCTAATGATCTAGATTCTGTTAATTTAACAGCTCCATTATCAATTGTACCAACTGAGATTCTCGCATCTGAAAGGATATCAACTTGACGATTTCCGCTAACTTGATCAATTTCTGTATAACGGTATCTAAGACCTTGTAGGCCTGGAAGAGTATGTCTATATATAGCTTCCTCGGTTGGCATTCCAGCTATTAAACCAGCGACAGCCGCTGAGCCAATGCCTGAATACCTTACACCGTTGTTAGAGAAAATAGGTTCAAGATCAACAGCAAACATAAATGGTTGATTAAAATCTCCTAAAACTGTACCAGCATTTGAGGATGAACCCCCTAAGCCAGATACGGTTAATTTTGCAACACGTCCAGTAGAGGGATCAGATAGATCTTCGAATCTTTTAATTCTTCCACCAACTCCGCTACCTACTAGAGGTTCAAAACCTATAACTCCAATCATTTCTCCGTTAAACTTATCTAAGAAGGTAGACATCTGTTCGGCATAACCAGCAGCAGTACCATCTGCGAAAACTGCATCAACAGTTAAATCTGTTACAGCCATCACATCAAAGAAGTCTGAAACAAAGTGTTCATAAGCTTTATCAAGATCTGCTTTAAGTTCTAAGTTAGTCATCACTGTACCGTTTTGTCCACCTGCTAAACTATAAGCGGTGGTCCAGTCAGGATCATCTGCTAAATACGTATATCCAAAACCTAAGACAACAGCGTCGTCTCCGAGGTCTGGAGCCGTGAGTACCATAGTTCCATCAGTTTCTTCATACGCTACATTTTCGTAGGATACTTTCTGTGCATACCGTAATTTTACTGTATAAACAGGTATAGCTCCAAGTCGTAGTGCAGTTCCTGAAGTAGTATTAATTTTATACTGAAATTCAGTGGACGGAGTCGCTGAGACTGCAAGAGTCTTAGGATTCAAGGCAGTATTAAATGCAAAAGATACAGTTACTGTTAGGTCCTTAAAGGCTGGATCTTCTAAAGCCCATTCTCCTCCACTTGCTGAAGTGACAGTTATAGTTTCAGCAGGGTACGTACTAGTAAGACTGCTACCTTCATCAGTAACTGTTATATCAGCTTCAATAGTACCAGTAATACTATCCATATAATCTCCACCTAAAGCAAGAGTTACAACAGCATCTCCACTACTATCAACACTAACACCCGT
>CALBXV010000698.1 GCA_937890045.1 uncultured archaeon | reverse complement strand
CAAAGTGGTAGTAGTGGTGAATATTATTTAGATATTCACAACGAAGTAACATCTTCAACTACATCAGAGGTACAATTTAGTATTGCTTATGGACACTATGCAGGTAGTGGTTCAAAGAATTCTCAAACGGGCAACAATCCCAGTCAGGCAATATATAGACAGTTTAAGAATCTAATTCTTCCCCCATCCCAAACATATTTTAAAATTGGGGCAACAGGAGCAGAATCAAGTTCTACTGATGGATATTTCATTAGTGTTGCTAGGGCACGAATGAGAGAAAAAGTGGATCCAGGTAACTGGCAAATGGATTTACAAACTATTAATGGTGCTGAAGGATTAAGTCTGATTGATGATAGTGATGCAACTACAAACCCTGAAACTGGAAAGGCATCTACATTTTTTAATGTAGTTTCTGGTTCAATTGCTAGTGGAACATCTGCATATAGGTATAGTTCTGGAACTACTAAGAAATATTATGGTAAATTTTATCCATATTTGGGTGTGATCTATCTTGATAGAAAACTATTAGATGATGCACCAGCTGAATCCCAATCAGGAGTGAGTGGTATAAGTTTAGCAACTGGATATGCTGATAATACGGACAATTTTAATCATAGTAAGTTGTTTAAAGCATTTAAAGCAGATGCATCTGGTACAGGATTTTTCCAAGCTCGAAGAGAAGAAGAAATTAAATCAACACATTATTTCTGTAGAGTTAAAAACAATATGTTTAATTATAGTCAAAACCCAACATATTTTACAGGAAGTAATGGAGATTTAACTAATCCTAATTTCTTAACGGATCCTCGTTCTTATATTACTACAGTTGGTTTGTATAATGGTACAGATGAATTATTGGCAGTCGCTAAAATTTCCAAACCGTTCTTAAAAACGCCTTCCAGAGAAGCAACTATAAAAGTCAGATTAGACTTCTAAGGGAGAAAGCGTATGTTTAAGAACCTTGGTGTTGGGGATTTTAAATTCACACCCTTTAAGGTTCATAAGGCATATTCCTTTACAGAAGTTGATTCTGGAAGTGGTGTCTTTGTTCTTGAGGGACATAGTGGAAGTGTATTGGGCTTTAATTCTGCCAGTGCCGCTTCACAATCTATTGGTGCGTTTAGTGAAGAATCTAAATCTTTAGGACATGGTAAAGATGAATGGTATAGTGTTGGTACTTGGTATCATAAACCAGTATGGAGATCAATTCATCATTTATATGTAAAAGGTGAAGAAACACCCAATCCTTGGTCAGTCAGTTGTCCACAACCCGATAAAACTTTTGATGATTTAGAACTTGCTTGGCCAAGACCTAATGAAACAACTCTTTCTACACCTCGTAGACGACAATTACACCATTCAGTAAATGTATTTAATGTTCCTCGTAAATTTTTTGGGGAAGAAATATATCCAGGTAGTGTAAGAATAATTGATAATAGTACATCACAAACACTTGTGTTAGTTGATGACGGTTATGGTAATATGTATGATACTGCATTTAGTTCAAGTTATGCGGCAGGAACACCAGACAGTAATAATAGTGGAAGTTCAGTTGGTAATGTATTTTATCAACATGGATTGGTTTGTATAACAGATACAGGAAGTTATACTGATGTTGGGTTAGGTTCTGGTTCTGATGGTTGGGAAATAGAATTTGAAAATACTCAAACAATATACGAACACGAATATTTAGTTATAGCAAAGAAAAATGAATTTAATA
>CALBXV010000697.1 GCA_937890045.1 uncultured archaeon | reverse complement strand
AAGGAAGCCAGCACCCCCTGTAATCAGTGTCCGCATGTTTTTATCCTATTTAAAACTTCTGCTGTAATAAACATTATTCCTACTCCTATACCTTTACCTTTTATTACCTTTATACTGCTAAAATCATGCTTCAGGTCATCAATTAACGCCTGTGGTGTATAAGTTTTCTGAAAAGTACCTATTGATGTCTTTACACCATCTTCAATGTTAGATATTACTCTGTTTCTGTTAAGACCTTTACCTCTAACTGTTATAAATGCTTTTCCTGAAGGTTTTAGAGCATTTGATATCTCTGTAATTACCTGTTTTCTTTCTTTTGGTACTAAACAGTTAAGTACATAGTTTGAAACTATTGTATCATACTTTTTATTCAATGCTTCAGGATTATTATTGTAATTAGGGTCGTGTTCAGTAACTGAATCAGCAACTTCTATCATTGCATCTGTATCATATGTTGCAGTACCGCTACCATGATGTAAAACGTCACCTTTAATAAGTTTTCTCTTTATCAGCATCCTTGTCGGTGTACTTATTTTTGTTCTCATGACCTTTGCACAGATATTTTGAAGTTTTGTCATATTTCACAACTTCCTGACATACAACTAAATTGTTGGCTCCCCTCAGTGTTATCCGTAATCTCAAATTCATTTAATCCATCCCAATTTATCTCTTTAGGCATTACTTTTAATAATTTATGGTATTCTTCTTTTTCACATTCCTGATATGGTGCTTGTTGATAACAATGTTCAGAAAACGGTAAAAATGCTACACCAGATATTTTCTCAAAATTTTTATATACCCAACTACCGACATCCAACCACTCATTTTCCTTTATATTTATAGTAGTAGATGGATTATGGTCGCAATAATGTTCTTTATATACCATCCATAACTCTAACTGTTCTATAGCAGTTTTATCTGTCCTAGTTATACAACCTTTAGGAGCTTTTATAGGAAAACTAAATACTGTTGTACTATCTGGTTTAGTTATATCATCTTCACACGGAAATCCTTTACTTATCATGAACTTTGCTATTGGATCTTTCTTACTTACTCTTACAGCTCTTATATAGTATTTTGAATGTCTTGCGTGGATACCAGAAGAAGAATCAACTAGTTGACTAACATTTCCAGAAGGTTTTACACAAGTTATTGCAGCTGCTTGATTAATTCCTATCTTTTTAGACCATTCTTTGTTCACTTCTGTTGCATAATCTCTTAATTCATTAAGTAATTTTATTAACTTATCTTTACCTGATAAACCATTTGTTAAATGATTATCCATAATACCTGTCATTGATACACCTAATAATGCCTCTTCTTTGCAATTTTCAGACCATTTAGATGAAACATATTTAAAATCTGTTAATGATGCCTGAAATGTACCTATAATTGTAGCAATTCTAATCTTTTCTTTTAAATCTTTTACTGTATCTGTTGACTTTACAACAACTTCTGATAAATTACAACATTGTTTTGATCTAAGTATTATTTCACCACATGGATTAATACCAACCTCATAATCTATAGATCTTCTCTCTTTTTTTGCTCTTGTATTTATACCTTTTATGGTATTTATAGCAGCATTTCTATTAAATATCCCCCTTTCACCTGATTTAGAATTATATAAAGATAACCATTCCTCCATAAAGATGCCTATATCTGGCTTTTCTGTATAAGCAACTGAATTGTTTGATAACGTAAGTTCTGGATTTTCAATCCACCATTGACCAGATTTAGCGTGTCGCATCCTTATGTCAGAAAGGTTACTTAATGAAATTAAACTTGCTCTCCTAACTCCACCTACTACAACAACATCAGCTATTTTACAAAATAATTTATGTACCTCAAATGATGTTAACTTTCTACCAGTAGATTCTTTAAATGTCTGTATAGTAAATCTGAATAATTCATCTAAAGGACCACTTCCTGATGATCTTCCACCAAATGTTCTTAATCTAGAACCTGCTGGTCTTATATGTGATATGTCCCATTTTGGTATCTGACCAGCTAATAATAAAGAGATAAGTTCTTTATATGCTTTAGCCCAACCACCTTTTGAATCAGCAACTACTATAGTTGTATCTGTGTTATTAAATTCTTCTGCTATCGTTGGTAATTTTTGTACAAATTGTCTTTCTACACTAAACCCTACACCTACACCATTCAATAATACATATAACATTTCATCAAAACATCTTATTTTATCTGCATGAATAAAACTACAATTATAATTAGCCATATTATCACGTTTTAATGCTTCACCTGCTGTCATCAATGCTCTCATAGAAGGCATTACTTTAAGACCTATAATATTACTTTTAATTTCATTGCACATATCTTCAGATATTTTATAATTACATATTTCTTTTAAATGTATTTTAAAAAATTCAACATATCTGGTAACTGTTTCGTTCCATGTTTCTCTCCTTTTTTGTTTGTCTAGCCACCTTGAATAACGTGATAAATGAATAAATGATTGATATAATGTGGGTAATTCTGACATATCTTCTGTTATTTTATCCATTTATAACCTTTCTTTATATAAGTAGTTAAAAAATCTTCTAAAGATATAACTTCTTACAAAACTAATTGATGTAAATATTGATGCTATCAATATACTATCATATAATGTTATTTCTGTCAAATCAAATAACGGTAGTATATATAATATTAATACTTGTGCTATTAAAAATCCTGTGAATACATTAATTGCAGACTCTATAAATGATAATTTTTTACTTTGCAATTAAAGATATCACAAATTTTACAAAATAATAAATTAAACCAATAGAAACTACTCCTGATAGTACACAAAACAAACACCCTAATCTACTTCCTAAACTCATATATTCTCCTATAGTTTATAGTTACACTTTACTAAAATAACTTCTATCTTTGTAATAATGAACACAGTCATAAAAATCCATTTTATTCATAGCACCCATACAATTTGACCAATAAGATAATATGGTAAATTTTTTAAAGCTCCTTCCCACTACCCTTCTATTTCTCATTATATAACTTCTCTGTCTTAATCGTTTTAAAATTAGTAATCTCTCAAGTGCTGATTCCCAATTTTCATCAAGATATACATACCAGAAACATCGACCTTTTATTAGTTGGCATGTTTTTTCCACAGCATTTTTGTAATCTAAATTATCAAAAGCAAATCTTAATTCAGGTTTTATTACACTTCTATATTGATTTATAAATTTTGCCAATCCATCTGTTATTAGCCTACAATCTAACCCCTGATTAAAGTCCACCTTTATTTTATTCTTTTTACAAAATAGAATAACTTCTTTGAACGCTTCAGGCTTTGCCAATATATTATTATCAAGTAAAACTAAATTTCCTTTCCCTCTCCATATATTTTCAACTGTACTATTCTGTCTAATCTTACCCTCTTTTTCTGGAACAATACAATAGTCGCAATTACGAATACATCCTCTTGTAATAAACCCTATTGAATAATCACAATTTGGATAAATAGAGTAGTCAGGTATAAAATCCTCAACATCATCTGGTAACTTTTTATTTATATAATACCCACTTCCACCAATCTCCACATCTTTTGGCAAATCATCAATATCTACATAATTACCATCTATATAAGCCATTTGAGTGAATGTAAAAATCTTACTTGCATAAACCTTATCATATTTACTATGAAACGATATTCCTCTCCACCATTCTACATTATCACCTTTTGATTTGTGATATGCTGATAATTTCATCAGGGCAAAGTTAGGAATTTCAGAATCTATATCAATTAACCCTATTCTATTTCTCATAATCCATTCACTATTTATAATTTCATACGAAATATTTGTGGATTTTCACCATTAAATATAACACCGCAAGATACTATAGGTTTAAATTTAAAATTTCTACCATAAGCAAATGCTAATGCTTTACGGTTAATACCACTACCAACATTCATTCCAAAAATACAATCTTTTTCACTTGCTGTATATTCTATTCCTGCCATACTATGATTATGTCCAACAACAGTACTTTGTCTATTTGCAACTGCTAAATTTAAATGAGCATATCTTCCAGAACTTCCTGTACCATGTTCATACATAACATCATCTATAACAAAATTAAAATCACTTTGCCAGCCTTTAGGTAAATTCCACATTTCATGAAATGATTTAAAACATCTGGATGGTAAACCAACAGTTCTTCTTTTTCTATCTGGTAATCTATCGTGGTTTCCTAAACATAATTTAATTTTTGGAAAAGCCTTAAACCAACTTTTTAAATGTTTATCTGCTATCTCCATTTCTTGAGATGGTGACCAGAGATCTGGTTCATGTTCATGATATGAACAACTATGCATATCAACAAGATCACCTATATGAATAACTTGATTACATTTATACTGTTTACCTATATTAATACAAAATTTAAGATAATCTGAATGTTCAAAAGGGATATGTGTATCTCCAATAATTAATACATTATTTTTTTGTTTTTTCATTTTATATATCTGGATTTTTATAAATGTGTACAGAAGATTCTATATTTTCTATTTTTATATTACATATATTACATATTTGATTATGATAACCCTCTGATTTAAATTTTTTATTGCAAATGATACAATTTCTCTTCTTTTTTACTAATCCTCTGTTTATCCTTGATAAATACTTATTAATAACATTATTTTCATTCTCCTTTCTTATTTTAATAGAATTTTTATTATTAATACGCCTTCTCTCTACCTTACATTCTTCATGTAAATACTTTTCATTGCCAAAATTTTTAATGCCTCTTTTCATACAATGTTTACATATTGCAGTATGTTTTTCCCATTTTTTTCTTTTCAATAATTAAATACTTTCTATTAAATAAATTGGTGGGTGCTATAAAGTCATTTTTATGATGTCAAACCAATTCTGATTTGATTTAAAATTTTTTACTCTAGCCACCCACCAAATAACCTTATAGTTACTATATAGTTATACAACAACTAAATTTAGTTATAAATATCAAAATG
>CALBXV010000696.1 GCA_937890045.1 uncultured archaeon | reverse complement strand
TCCATCAACTTTATCTGTTGTAACTTCTGTATTTGCAGTAACATAATCTATAATTTCACTATTATATTGTTCAAGTTCAAAATTAGCTACACCTAGTTCATTATTAGGACCTGTATGATGTCCATGAAGTCCACCTTCAATATTTGGTATCCATAGAACTTGAGTTGTTCTAAAAAGTGTTAAATCAATTTTTCCTATTCTAGGATGTAATTTATCATTTATATATAGCCAACGACCATCATATTCGTCATTTGTTTTACTAAGAGAAGGATGATGAGTGTCTCCAAAAAGTATTACTTCACCAGTTTTTGGATCAGTTAACATCTCTTTAACATCAACATCTTGTGTAGTCCACCCCCATTTTTGATCAACATTAAACATGGGTATCTCACTTAAAATTTTCATAGACGGAATTGTATAAACAATAATACCACCTTGTTGACCACCAGAAGTGAAGACATAAAACTCATCAGTTTCAGCCCAGTATCTATGAGGCATAGGAGTAGGCCTATCATATTCATTAAATGCTGATTCACCCGCAATAATAGTTTGAGTTTGTGTAATATTCGATACATTATTTGTAGTGAGCATTGGCAGCAGAATAGTGATAATGCTAGCACCAATCAATATTCCAATAAAAAATATTGCTACAGTTTTAGATACGTTAATATCAGACATTTTAGACATTCTAATTCACCATTACTCCACAATAAATGTTCCCAACATAAGATAATGTTGTGGACTGCAAAATACTACACATTGAATCTGAAATTCTCCTTTTTCAGTTGCTTCGAAAATCACTTCTTTAACTACACCTTTTCTTAGACCAGTAATCCAAATATCATAATTACCTGCAATATGAAATCCATGTCCTGTAAATTCAGTAATTCCACTAATTCCAGGTAGAACACCATCATCCATACCAGTTAAAACTAGTTTTACAACTTGTCCCTGTTTAACAGTAACAGTATTTGGAAGATATGCAGGTGTCATAACACCTATTTCAATCACTACATCAGGTTCAAGAGTTGTGTTTGATTGAACTTTATTATTACCAATATCACCAGGCATTCTCTTATCTCCAGGAACAAAATTTTCAAGAGATGTAGTAATAGAAGAGGTTATAACAGTATTAACAATATTATTAGTTTTTGAAACGCTAGGTGTAGATACACTTGATATTGATACACCAACAGTTATTAAAATAAACAATCCAATTGAACATAATAAAGCTAAAACAAACATTGATTTACGATCATTAGTTTTTTTTGATTCATTAGAATCATTAGATATAATTAAATTAGATACAAAATTATTTTTTAACATATTGTTTCTATTCATGTTTGAAATTGTAAATTATGTTTAATATAAGAATATAACCTAACATATGAGATATATTTCATATTTAAGAGAAGAGAATTATAATTTAAGATATGAATAGAATATTAAAGTAATATTAAGATAATTGATTTGATTGCCAATTATTTCTGTAATATTCGAGAATTGCTTTTTTTTGTGCTTTACGTAACATTTCACATACAGACGCTGCGCTAGTTTTAAATTCCTTTGCTATGGCATCTAAACGAATATTTTTAGGATAATCAAAATAACCATTTTCAACAGCATATCGTAACACAATATTTTGTTTCTTAGATAAATTTTCTCTAATAGTATTTTTTTTACTATACGAATGTAATGATTTAATATTATAAGTTACATTTTCATTATCTAAATATTCTGTAAGTTTAACAAAAGATTCTCCACCACCACGAATTTTCCATTCGTTAGAATTATCACTAACACATTTATCATTTATTAAAAAGCAAGTAGAATCAAGTAGAGGTTTACAATCTTTTGTTTGTGTGCATTTAATAATACCATATATTTTTTTTGAATTAGATTCAAATACATCTAT
This sequence comes from uncultured archaeon, assembly GCA_937890045.1. The sequence goes on along the minus strand of CALBXV010000696.1, from coordinate 11,157 downwards.
ATCACCAACAAGATTCTTAATATAATCAAGTATTTCAGCAGTATTATCATAATCAGTTTTCAATTCGAATAATTCTTCAATAAAATTATTTTTCAAAGGTTTAATATCAAGAATATTAATATCTACTTCAGGAAATTTTATTTTACATGATCTTAACCAACATTTTGGAACATTAACATGTAATACAGCTTCAAACAATCTAATATATTAATAGTATTATTATAGATAAAAATATAACCTAATATATTAGAGTTTTAACGTACATATATTAATAATAAATATTAAGAATATATAATAGATAAAATATAAATAAATACTCTAAATTATTAGGGAAAACAAATAATAGCGCAACATAATAACTAATCTATTTATATGCCAAAAACGACAGGTTTAGCTGCAAGTATAGTTTTAATAATTGGTCTAGCATTATTAGGAGCTATAGTATATAATGTACTGGGAATAGAAACAACAACTAAAACTGAAGTTTCTTCTGAACCAGATATTAATATATATATTAAAAGTATAGAAGAAGGCGTTGATTTTGGATTTGTAGATCAAAATAATAATCCTTTTGATGAGATAACTATTAATAAAGGTCAAATTATTAAAATAACTTTTGAAAATTCTGGAACGGTACCGCATAATTTTAGAATTACAGATAATGAAATTTACGACGCAGATGTTTTATTTGATTCAGCAATAGGATCTACGGAAAAACCTTTATTATCAGAAGAGATCGGTACAACAACATTCGTAGTTAATAAATCAGGAACATTTAATTTTATATGTAGTATACCTGGCCACATAGAATCAGGAATGTCAGGAAAATTCATAGTTGAGGAATAAAAAGAGGAGTTTATTATTAATAAGAAAATAGAGACAGTAGAAATAGAATCATATGTAGATAGATTATTAAAACAGCATTTAGATATAAGAAAAATATTTAATAAAATAAACAACACATATAATTTAAATCATGTAAAATCTGGAGTTATTTCATTAAATATAAAAATACAAACAGGAGGAAAAAACAAACAACATTTAATTAATGAAATACATGATTTATTAAAATTAATAAATAATCACCTACATGAAGAAGAGATATTTGTTAATTTATATAGTAGAAATATAAGCACGAATATTTATCAAACATTAATTGGTGAACATTATAAAGTAAGAACATTAATGGCAAGTCTTATCATAACAGAAAAAATAATTGAGCAATATACAAAATTAGAAAAACTTATGATAGAAAATATGGAAAAAGAAGAAATATTTTATCGAGTATTTATTAAGAAAATAGAAATTATGCAAAAAGATGAAGAATTAGTAATATAAAAAATAGATAGAGTTAAAAAATTTAATCTTTGTAGTAAATTCTGAAAGTATAGTAAACAATTAAAACAAAATCTATAATTTAATTATAGACCAATTTCTTCAAGTATTACATGAGCAGTATTATGACCTGGAACACCAGTAATACCTCCAGCAGGATATGTGCCTGCACCTGTTAGATATAAACCATCAACAGGTGTTTTATACTGAGATAATTCCATCGTAGGTCGTAAAAAGTCAGTTTGGTCAGGAGTGAGTTCAAGCGCTCCAAAATAACCATCAACCCAATTAGGATTTCTACGTAATATGTCTAATGGGCTTTCAACAGAGTAACCAATAATATTATCTTTTGTCATATTTGGTGCAAATTGACGGAAACGTTCAAGCATAATTTCAAAATATTCTTCTTTATAATCATCCCAATTTTTACCATTTTTTAGATTTAGACATGAATAGGTATGGAACCACATAGTATGTTTACCGTTAGGAGCTTGAGTTGGGTCTAGAAGAGTTGGTATAGCATTATAAAGAGGTATATTCTCGATAATTTCCATAGGTTTGCCTATTCGCATACCATGCCAAAATTTTTCAGCATCATCAATTGATTCCCAGCCAATATTCTGTTGAAGCGGAAGTTTATCAGAATAACAAGTAAATTTTGGAGGTTGATGGAGAGCTACTCTTGGACTAACATCAGATAAATATCCACCTCTAAGTCGTTTAATTTTGCGCAATAAATCTTTAGTCAGATAATCTGAATCTAAGATTTTATGATCTATTAACGCTTTAATATTAAGACTAGAGATAACGCCTTTTTTACAATTAATTTCCTTGTCATTAGATTTAATTCCAGTAGTTCTACCGTCTTTAACAATTATTTGTTCAACATCACTATTAACTTGAAAAGTTCCTCCATGAGATTCTAAACATTTCTGAAGTGAGTTTATAAGACTTTGAGAACCACCTTCCGCAATATTAAATCCAACATCATGCATAACAGCAGGAATAAAACAGTATGGTGCACCACCAAATTGATATGGATCAGTTCCTTTAAGTTGGCCTTCCCACAATAATATACCTTTTAGTAAATCATCTTCAAAAAACTCATTTAACACGTTTATCATATTTGTTCTAGATAACCACCAGAAATCTTCTGATTCTGGACCTGTTATAGATTCAGCCATATCTTTTGGTGAGAGTGGAGGGGCTAGATGACCTACAGACATTTCGAAAAGTTTTTTTCCAACATTATAAAACTCTAGATATGATTTAGCATCTTTTTTAGAAAATAATTTTTCTATTCTATTAGCAGTTTTATTCACATCTTTATATTTAATATAAACATTATCGCCTTTTGGAAAAGGATTTATCATTATAACATCTTCTTTCCAAGAAAGAAATTTTAGACCATATTTTGTAGTAAGTTCAAGATCATCACAGATACCTGAAGAACCAATTTGTGATAGAATCATACCACTAATATTATGTTTAAAACCAGGAACAGTAACTTCTTCAGTAGTACAACCCCCACCTAGAACTTCTCGTTTTTCTATAACATGAACTTTTAAACCAGCTTTAGCCAGATAACAAGCACAGACTAACCCATTATGACCACCACCAATAATTAAGAAATCATAAACAGCCATATTATAATAAATAGTAATAAAGAATATTAAAGTTATATCGTATATTAAATTAAAATGCCTATTGCAGAAAGAGAGTTTATTATTAAAAAACAAATAAGAGATATTTGGGATTTTTTTACAGATTTAAATAAAGTAGGACATTGTTTAGATGGTGTTGAAAAAGTTGAAACTATTGATAGAAAATCTGCTAATCTAACATTAAAAATAAAATTTGGCTTCATAATTAAAGAAATAAAACTATTTACCAAATTTATAGAGTTAGATCCAATTAAATTAGTTAGATTCAAAGGGGAGGGAAAAGAGTTGGATATAATTGGAGAATTCAAATTAATAAAGAAATCAAAAGATGAAACTAGTGTTTATTATAAAATGAATATAGAAGGAAAAGGTTCATTAAAAAATATATTACATGTAATTATAAAAAGTACAATAAAAGAGAAAACAGACAATTTTATTAAAACAGTTGAAAATAGATTAATTAGATAAATTTAATATTAGAAATAATAAAAAAAATAACAGAAAAATAATAATATATTAGGCAGAATCTATTTATCAAAATATCAAGATAATAATAATAGAGTTTAATGAATTTTAAACATGTAAATTAAAGATGAATCGGCATAACCATAACCAAACAATTATTCGGAACTCTCTACATGGAATAAATTCATTAAATTCTATTATGAAAAATTTGCTAAGTTTATTTAACATGTTAAAGAATATATACAAATATTTAATATAATTAATTGTGAGAAAATGAATAATGTTTTAAAAGATAAAATACGTAATAGAGTAAATGATGCGCAGGCAGATATTCTTAATAATAAAATTAAGAAATTAATTGATAGAAACGCTTCAGAGCAAGAGATTAGAGAAACAATTCATAATCAATTAAAAGAATGGGGCATAAGAAAAAACATAGAATCAGATAAATAATATAAAAATAGTGTGAAAACATTATAGTTTATTATATCAGATTTACATAATAAAGTGGAAGGGTGAAAGATATTAGTTAATCCTCTAATTAAATATATTTTTAGACGAGTAGTATTATCAACACCGGCTTTATTTGCTTTAATAACATTCAGTTTTTTAATATTTTATCTAGTTCCAGTAGATCCTGCTGTAGCATGGGCTGGACCATTTGCAGATGGAACAGCGATAGAAGCAGTACGTGAACGTTTCCATTTAAACGAACCAGTTCATATACAATATTTTCAATATTTAACTAGACTTATACAAGGAGATTTAGGTAGATCGCCAATTACAGGGCATCCAGTAATACAGGACTTAGCAATATATTTCCCATTAACAATGGAATTAGTTCTTTTTAGTACAATGTTATCAGTTACTTTTGGATTATTTTTAGGAATAGTATCAGCTCTTAAAAGAAATAAAATTCAAGATCATGTAGCAAGAGTTTTTGCTTTGTTTGGTACGGCGTCTCCAAGATTTTGGACTGCTTTATTAGCACAAATATTTTTTTATTCATATTTAGGATTATTTCCAGCTATAGGAATTGCTCAACCTAGTACAGATATACCTAGAGTTACAGGTATGCCTGTTTTTGATAGTTTAATTACATTAAATTTTCCAGCTTTATATGATACATTTCATCATTTACTTATTCCAGCATCAGTATTAGCACTGCCACAAATATCTATACTTTCACGTTTAGTTAGAGGATCAGTTTTAGAAGTATTAGGTCAGGATTACGTTAGAACTGCAAGAGCTAAAGGTTTACCAAATAGATTAATTGTATACAAACATGTATTAAGAAATGCATTACTACCAGTTACAACACAAATTGGAATGATGATAGGTTGGCAGCTTGGAGGTTCAGTAATAGTGGAGACGATATTTTCAAGAGCAGGGATGGGATCTTATGTTGCAACTGCAGCGTTAGAAGGTTTTGATATACCAGCTCTTGCAGGTGTAACTTTAGTTATGGGTTCAATATTCATTATTGCAAATTTAATTGTTGATATATTATACGCGTCAATAGACCCAAGAATAAAAGTAGGTGCTAAATGAAAATGGAAAATAAAAATAATGAAATAGAAAAGGAAGATCAGATGCAATCTACAAAAACTGAATTAAAATTAATGTTAGATCTTATTTTTAGAAACAGATTAACATTAATTGGAGCAATGATTGTAGTAGGTTTTATAATTACTGCATTGATAGGAATTATTTGGACTCCGTTAAATCCTTTAGCGACTAATGTAGACAATAGATTACAACCACCTACATTTTCACATTTATTTGGAACAGATGAATTAGGAAGAGATATTTTAAGCAGAGTTATTGCAGGTACACGTTATTCTCTATGGGTAGCATTTATGGTAGTAATTTTATCAGTAACTATTGGAACAACAGCAGGACTTACAGCAGCATGGTTTAGAGGTAAAGTAGATGACATAATTATGAGAATAGCAGACATATTCCTTGCAATGCCACAATTTGTATTAGCTATGGCTATATCAGCAGCGTTAGGACCAAGTTTACAGAATGTAATGTTAGCAATTGTAGCAGTGTATTGGCCTGCTTTTGCAAGATTAATGAGAGCTCAGGCTTTATCAATAAAAACTACACCATATATTGATGCTGCAAGACAAATGCAAGCTAGTTCAAAACGAATAATGTTTAAACATATTTTTCCTAACGCATTTCCACCGATTCTTGTTTACGCAACACTTGAGATGGGGATTGCGATAATAATAGCTTCAAGTCTGAGTTTCTTAGGTTTTGGAGCACAGCCACCAACACCAGAATGGGGACTAATTGTCGCATCATCAAGACATTATATAGAAGTAGCTCCATCTTATACTTTAATTACCGGATTAGTAATGGTAATAGCAGTATTAGGATTTAATTTATTAGGCGATGGATTAAGAGACGCATTAGATCCAAGACTTAGAAGAATTATGGAGGCTAGTGGACAATGAATGAATTACTTAAAATGGAGGATGTAAGAGTAAATTTTTACACATATAAAGGAACTGTACAAGCTTTAGATAACATAAATTTTGATATTAAAAAAGGAGAATGTTTGGGTCTTGTTGGAGAAACCGGGTGTGGTAAATCTGTTTCAGCACTTTCAATTATGAATTTAATTTCACCTCCTGGAAAAATTATTTCAGGTAAAATATTTCTAGACGGAGAAGGAGATTTATTAAGAAAAACAGAAGAGGAAATGAGGAAGATAAGAGGTGACAAGATATCAATGATTTTTCAAGATCCTACAAGTAGTTTAAACCCAGTTTTAAAAGTAGATGATCAGATATCAGAAGTTTTGATACATCATAGAGGTATGACAAAAGTACAAGCATATGATAAAACAATTGAAATATTAGAATTAGTTGGTATACCATCACCAGAAAGTAGAGCGAAAGATTATCCACATTTACTTAGTGGAGGAATGAAACAAAGAATTATGATAGCTTTAGCAATGGTATGTGAACCACAGCTTTTAATAGCTGATGAACCAACAACTAATTTAGATGTAACAGTACAACTTCAAATTTTAGATTTAATGAAAGAATTACAAAGAAAATATAATACTGCGATATTACTTATCACACATAATTTAGGTATTGTATCAGAGAACTGTGATAGAGTAGGAGTTATGTATGCTGGGCAAATGGTAGAAGTAGCTCAAACTAAGCAAATTTTTAGAAAACCAGAACATCCATATACTATTGGATTATTAAATGCTATTCCTAGAATTGATCAGAAGAGAGAATGGTTACCAGTAATACAAGGAATGGTGCCTGGATTAATTAATCCACCAGCTGGTTGTAGATTTATAGATAGATGTGAATTTGCTATGGAGAAATGTAATATAAAACCTAAACTTGAAAAATTGGAAGAGAACCATTTTAGAGCATGTTATAAAGAGGTGGAAAAAATTAAGTAACTTAGTAGAAATAAGTAATATTATAAAAGATTTTGAATCACAGAGTATATTTGGAGACAAGAAAATCGTACATGCTATACAAAGTTTAAATTTAAATATCAGAAAAGGGGAAACTTTAGGATTAGTAGGTGAAAGTGGATGTGGTAAAACAACTTTATCACGAATTATATTAGGTTTGTTAGAGTCCACATCAGGGAAAATAGTATATAATGATAAATCAGTAGATGAATGGAAAAATAATAAAGATTTTGGTAAGCAAACAGGTTTAGTGTTTCAGGATCCATTTACATCATTAGATCCTAGAATGAAAGTTATAAATATTATAGCTGAGCCATTAATTATTCATAAAATAGGAGATAAGAAATCACAATTTGAGAGAGTGGAAGAGATATTAGTAAAAGTGGGTCTAAAAAATGAACATATGTATAGATACCCACATGAATTTAGTGGTGGACAAAGACAAAGAATTGCTATAGCACGAGCGTTAATTACTAACCCTGAATTTATTGTATTAGATGAACCAACATCAGCTTTAGATGTATCAGTTCAAGCTCAAATTTTGAATCTATTAAAACAAATAAAAAAAGATATGAATCTAACTTATCTATTTGTTTCACATGATTTATCTGTAGTCAAACATATAAGTGATAGAATAGCGATAATGTATTTAGGTAAAATTGTGGAATTATCTAATAGCGAAGATTTGTTTAAGGAACCTAAACATCCATATACGCAAGCTCTTCTCTCGTCTATACCTAGTACTGATGATAAGAAAATAAAGAAGAAAATTATTTTAAAAGGAGAAGTACCAAGTCCAATTAATCCTCCAAAAGGATGTCATTTTCATCCAAGATGTGAATTTAAGTTAGATAAATGTGATAAAACATTCCCAAAACTTATTAAAATTGATGATAGTCGGGATGTAGCATGTTATCTATACGAATAAAGAAAAATAAATAATATAGATTATTAAATATAACAATAAGAAAATTTGTAGATAGTCGTATAATACGACTATCTATTAAGATTTTTAGTTAATTAGCCTTTAGTCCATCTCCAAACAGGATACCAGAATACATATTCAAAGCCAATTGGACCTGGGTCAATTGCTGATGAGAATGGTAGTGCTTCAAGACGTTGATATAATGGAACGTATGGTACATCTTCAAGAGCTTGTAATACAACATTGCGTACATTTGTATCAATTTCAGCCATATCAGTTGAGCCCATAGCAGTATCAATCCATTGATCAACTTGACTATTTTCGTAGAATGCGAAATTAGTCTTATTGGAAATTGCTCCGGAATGGAACCAGTTGTAAACTAATCCGACTGAGTCAGCTGTTTGAACAGATGCAGTACCAAGATTTAGTGGTACATCACCTTTGAATACTTCTGCCCACATAACGGGGTCTTGAACACCTTTAAGTTCTAATTCTATTCCTACCTGTGCGAACGATTCTTGTATAAGGAGTGATGCTAGTCTGTCTACAGTTCTGACACTAGACCACCAGAGTGTGGTTTTAAATCCATCTGGATATCCGGCTTCAGCAAGAAGTTCTTTTGCTTTCTCAAGATCTGTGTCATATGGGTTTTCAGCCACGTAACCAGGCATTGCTGGTACTAGATAGTAGACTGTTCGTTTTCCCCAAGATCCTCTGGCAGCATTAATTATGTTTTTATATGGTATTGCATATGCTAATGCTTTTCTTACTCTTGGATCCGTTAGTTCTTTGAATTTACCAGTCATATTGATTCCCATCATAACTCCTCTTGGGTGTGCCTCATGTTTTATAACATTTACAGTAGGTAAACCAGCAAGATTTACAGCTTGAGTTGGGTCAAATAGTGGGATAAAGTCAATGTCACCGTTTTTGATCATTTGTATTTGAGTTACTGGGTCTTTAATTCTTCTCCATAGAACATTCTTTGTTCCATGAACAGAATCTCGATCCCAATAATCTTCGAATCTTTCTAAATGAAGTTCTTCTTTAGCGGCGTCAAAGCTTTTGAACATGTATGGTCCTGAACCAATTTCGTGTTGATTTTCAGATAGCCATTCATTATATTCTCCGGCTGTCCATCCACCATGTTCATCTAGTACTTTAGAATCAACTATAGATGCTCCGACGTGTGCTAGAGGAAATAGTAAGTTAGCTCTAGAACCAGGTAGATCCATTGTGACTTCATAGTCACCGTTTGTAGTAATTGTACTGCCTTTTGCTACAGCGATGATGTTAGCTGCCATTCCACCAGGAATTGCTAGAGCACGATCTAAACTGTATTTAACATCATGTGCAGTTAACGTGTTACCACTATGGAATTTAACTCCTTCCCTTATCTTAAAAGTGTATGAACTTGCATCTGAATTAGGTGTCCAATCTGTAACAAGAGATCCTTTTAATTCATCAGTACCAGGTTCATAATAGAATAATCTATTGTAAGCAGTATATGCTAAGTTAGAAGCCCATCTGTATCCTGGAGTAACAGTATCGAAGTTTCCAATTGCTGCTCGAGTGCCTACTACAATTGTATCTGGATTCTTTACTGCAGCTTTTGCAGGAGCTGCGGCTTCAGCAGTAATAGTAGCGGTTTGCGTTTGAGTTACAGTTACAGGAGCTGCTGCACCACCATCACCACCACTTTGGGTCATTGCATATGCACCACCACCAATAATGGCAAGACCGACTATTCCAGCAGCAGCTTTACCTGCTGTAGAAAGTGCTTGTCTTCTACTAACTTGAGTTGTCAAGTATTCTTTTAATTCATTTGTATCGTCAGGGAGACGTTCTTTCTTATTCATATTAATAGAAATGACATAAATAATATATAAAAATTGTTAATTATTGTAATTATTATATAACAACGTCATTAAATTCAGAATATTACATAAACACAACATAAATTTGTGAAAACTAACATAAAAATAAAATATATTCACGATTTGACTAGGAAAAACCTTAAAAATAGTAAGAATAAGCAGTAGATATAATGCTAGAATTATGTCGAATATTGAAGATAGAATATAGTTAAATCTAAATCATAATTTGCAGTAATAGAATTAAATAAATTATGAAAATAACTAAAATGAATTTAACAGCAATTACTATTCCACTTAAAGAGAAATTTCAGGTATCATTCAGATTTGTTACAGACACTAACGTTATTATTTTAGAGTTAGAAACAGATGAAGGTATAACAGGCGTTGGAGAAGTAGTGCCTTTACCTAGGTTTAATGGTCAAACAGTTGAATCTATAATAGCTGCGATAGACCGTTATATGAGACCTTACATTATAGGTGAAAATCCGTTTAAAATTAACAAAATAATTAACCGAATAAGTAAAGCGGTAATTGAGAATAATCCAGCTGTATGTGCGGTAGATCTTGCTTTACATGATTTAGTAGCTAGGGCGCAGAATGTACCAGTAGTAGATCTTTTAGGTGGTGAAGTTAGAAACAAGCTTCTAGCAGTAATTGAAATGCCTATAGAGAAATCAGAGAAGAGTGTTAAACGAGCAAAGAACAATATTAAACATGGCTTTAAGGCTTTAAAACCTAAAGTTGGTTTTAACCCATATGAAGATGCGGAAAGAGTAATAGCTATCAGAAAAGCAGTAGGAAAAGATGTGATAATAAGAGTTGATGTAAACCAAGCATGGACAATTGATCAAACACTGCAATTTATCAAAGTAACTGAACTAGAAGATGCTAGAATTGAATTAATAGAACAACCTCTACCAAAATGGGATTTAGAAGGATTAGCATATCTTCGCACTAAAACAGATATACCAATAATGGTAGATGAATCAGTATTTACCATACAGGACGCGTTAAACGTAATAAAAAACAAGTCAGCAGATATAATAAACATTAAACAAAATAAATCTGGAGGAATTATAGGTTCAATGAAAGTAGTCGCTTTAGCAGAATCTGCAGGAATTGATTATTTAATAGGAGTAGATGATCCTTTAGGAATAGGTACAGCTATGAAAGTTCATATGGGATGTGCTCTTGAGAAATTAAATAGGGCATGTGAATTTACAGAATATATGGTTTATTCAGATTATATTGTAAAGAAACCAGTTCCATGCAGGGATGGTTATGTAATATTGCCAGAAGGACCGGGTTTTGGAGTAGAATTAGATTTAAAGAAGATCAGTAAATATAAAACAGATGTAGGTACAATTCGTACTGAAAAACGATGATAAACTAATAAACAATAGTGAATTATGATTGAATAAAATTAACTATAATAAA
>CALBXV010000695.1 GCA_937890045.1 uncultured archaeon | reverse complement strand
ACTCATTTTCAAAATCCACACAAAATGCAATAGATGTTGATGATGAAGATGACGAGAAAAGTGAATCAATTATAAAAGAACATAGATATTTTGATTTAGGAACTTCAAAAACTGTTAATGCAGGAATTGTAACTAGTACTGGATTTGATAAAGATAAAAATATTCATGAATTTTCTGCTACACCACCAACGTATAGTTCAACTGAAGCACAAAAGCATGTAGATAGAGATGTAATTGTAATGTCAAAATTTATAGGAAAGGCATCACAACAAGTTATTAAAACTATGATGAATGGAGTAAAAAGTGGTAGATATGATGCTATGGATTTGCAAAGAGGTTTTCAATATGGTCCAGTTAAGAGAACTCATTATGGTGAGATAGATTTTATTAAACAATTATGGACTAAAGTAAGAGATGGATTTAGAAGGTATTCTAAGAGTGGAAAATTAAGATAGTTTATATTTATAAGTGATATAGGCTAACATCTAGGAGATAAACAATGTTAAAAATGAAAGATTTAATTAAAGAATTTACATCAATAGGCGGTGTTGTAACGGCTAAACCAATGAGTGTAGGGTCTTTTAGGACAGCTAAAAAATCTACAAAATTAGGTGATATTGTAGAGGATATTTTTGGTACTAAAAATGCTGATATTGATGAACAAACATTTATGGAATCAGTTGGCAAGTATAATGAAATTGGTAAACAAATTTATCGTGAGGGTAATCTTCGAGATGTTGCGCAACATTTATCTAAATTAGCAAAAGTTGCTCAGGCACATACTCTTCGTGAAACCGATGATTGGTTTGATAAGATTACTATTAATCGTAATATGAAAGAATTAAATGGTCTTGCATCACAGTTTAATAAGGTGGCAACTGATGCACAATCACTTCAAGAAAGAATGAGTGGTCTTTATGAAGATATGGGTCATATTCTTGGTAGATATTATGATATTAGTGAGATGGAAGAAGCATCTAAATCTTATAGACATGGTGATGAACATGATGGAGAAGATATGGATGAGGGTAAGAAAGAAGAATATGAAAAATTCTTTAATGCAGCATTGAAAAAATTTGATGCAAGTTCACCAGCTGAATTATCAGGTGATAAGAAAAAAGAATTCTTTAATTATGTAGATAAAGAGTGGAGCGGAAGCGACGAATCAGATTAAGAGGTTTTAATTGATATACATAAAAGTAAAAAGTAATAACGTAGAAAAAGCTTTAAGAACTTTAAAAAGAAAAATAAAGGATGATGGGTTATTTTTAGAATTAAAGAACAAAGAGTTTTATAGAAAACCTTCAGATATTAAAAGAGAGAAAAAAGCTAAGGCTAAAACCAGAGCAAAATGGGCGAAAATTAAGAATAGTTAAAATTTTTGACTAATTTTCTAACGTTTTCTTTGTTTCACTTATACTTATATATATAAATAAATACATTACTGCCATTTCTGGCAATTCTATGTAATGTAACCGAAGTGTTAATCAAATTATAGTTCCCGAATAACTATATTAAATCCATATATAAAATTTTTTCCCTAATTTTAGGTCGAAAGGGAATTATAATTTAAGGAGAATAGTAATGGATGATCTTTTAAAAGAAGCTATTGCAGATGCAAAAGCAGTACGTGAAACCGCACTTGCCAATGCTAAACTAGCTCTTGAAGAAGCTTTTACACCCAAATTAAAATCTATGCTCTCTCAGAAAATTCAGAGTGAAATCGAAGAAGATGATGAAGCTCCAGAAGAAGAAGAAGAAGAAGGTGGCGAAGAAGCCGCTGAAGAACCTGAATCTGACTTTGGTGTGGATGAACCCGCAGTAGAACCTGAAGCCGGTGAAGAAATTCCCGAACAGGACGATGAAGAAGAAGCTCCCGAAGCTCCTGAAGAGGAAGCACCTGAAGAAGAAGAAATGGAAGAAGAAGGCGTGATTGAAATCAATGGCGTTCAATATGCTCCCGTTGTTTCTGAGCAGGATGAAGAAGAAGAAGCAGGTGAAGAAGAAGAAGCTGGTGAAGAAGAAGCAGAAATGGAAGAGGAAGACCTCGACCTCGAAGCAATTCTTCGTGAGCTTGAAATCGAAGCTGATGAATTAGATGAACAGGAAGCTGGCGCAGAAAATTCCGACGACGAAGTTGTTGATGATTTGACTGATGCTGGTGCTGATTCTGATTCAGATCTTGATTCTTCTGATGTTGGCGATGCAGAGAATAAAGAACCTTCACCTGAGGCATCAGATTCGTCTGACGCTGGTCAGGGTTCTGAAGAACCTGCAGATTCCGGCGACGCACCTGAGGGTGAAGAGGGTGAAGAGGAAGTTGTTGATGATTTACAGGATAACGTTCAAAGGGACGGTGATCCTGCTAATGAAGACATTGACCTCGAGGAAATCCTTAGAGCACTTTCTGAAGAAGATGAAGACGAAGAAAGTGAAGACGAAGTAGAAGCTCTTCAAAATGAACTAGGTGAACATCGCAAGGTGGTTCAATACTTACGATCCAAATTAAACGAAGTCAATTTGCTTAATGCAAAATTACTTTTTACAAATAAACTGTTTAGAGCACATGCTATGACAGAAGATAAGAAAGTAAAAGTCATTGAGCAGTTTGATAGGGCACGCACACTAAGAGAAGTCAAACTTGTTTATGCAACTTTGGCAGAAGCTTTTGGTAAACGTAGTGTCGCTCGTGAAATTACGGAAAGTAAGGGATCAGCTTCCAAACCAGTTGCCTCAACCAAATCCAAGAAAGTAATTTCTGAAGGATCTGATTTGAAGGACAGGTTTAAGAAGTTGGCAAATATTATTTAATAAAACTCTTTTTTAAGGAGAAAGATCATGGCTAAAGAAAAACTTTCAGCGATTGAAAAAATCATGGATGGATATAACCCACATCGTCAACTTCTCGATCAAACTCGGAAGTTGGTAGGTAAGTGGGAGCCAACTGGTCTATTAGATGGTATGGGTAGCGAAACTCAGACTCATGGTATGGCAGTACTACTTGAAAACCAGGCTCGTCAGTTAATTGATGAGGCATCAAAAACTGGTACTTCTTCTAATTTAGAAGAATGGAGTGGTGTTGCACTTCCTTTGGTTCGCAGAATCTTTGGTGAATTAGCTGCACAGGATTTCGTATCCGTTCAGCCGATGAACCTTCCAAGTGGTCTGATTTTTTACTTGGATTTCAAATATGGCACAGCACAAACAGCCGCACATAAAGTAGGCGCAGACGTTCATGGTGATACATCAAGTTCTGGCGATGCTACTGGTGGTCTGTATGGCGCTGGCAAATTTGGATATACAGCAAATAATCAAACCAAATCTGGTGCAACTTATAGTTCTTCCTCAATTGTTTGGGCAGATGTAGATTTCGAGCCTAACTTGAGTGCTTCTTTAAGCACTTTGAGGAAAGTTACTGTTGCTAAATCAGAACTTACACGTCCAGACATGGAAGGTGTAAGGGCTTTCGAGCCTTCTGGTAGTGGTGATGCTAATTTAACTACTTGGTATCCTGCTTATACAGCAGTATCAGGTACGGCAGCAAGCCCAGATTCTCAAATCACATTTATTGTTGATCCTATGACTAATAATGATATGTCAGGTGGAAACCTGGATATACATTATCATCGTCAGCCAACAGATACAACTCGTGGTGATTTTGAGGCATCTGCTGGTACAGGTCCGCCTGAAACAGATGCTGGAATACCTGAGATTGATATTCAAATGCGGTCTGTCGCAATTGTTGCGAAGACTCGTAAACTGAAAGCAGTATGGACTCCTGAGCTTGCTCAAGACCTTAACGCATATCATAGTGTTGACGCAGAAGCAGAATTAACAGCAATGTTAAGTGAATATATTTCGATGGAAATCGATCTAGAAATCCTTGATATGTTAATCTCTAATGCTGACGCTAAGGTTGAACGTTGGTCTGCAAGACCTGGATATGAGTATAATAGCTCAACCAAATTGTTTGCAGAATCATCTGGTAACTCAAACGCTTATACAAAGGGCGAGTGGTTCCAGACTTTGGGTAATAAAATCCAGAGTGTGAGTAACGCAATTCATCAGAAGACATTAAGGGGCGGCGCTAATTTTATGGTAGTGTCTCCTGAAACCGCAACAATTATAGAATCTATTCCTGGATATGCTTCCACATCAGATGGTGATGCAGCAGCAGCATCCTATGCAATGGGTGTACAGAAAGTTGGTATGTTAAACAACCGCTTTACTGTTTACAAGAACCCATACATGAAGGAAAATGTAATTCTTGCTGGTTTTAGAGGAAGTAACTTCCTTGAAACAGGCGCAGTTTATGCACCTTATGTACCTCTAATAATGACTCCGTTGGTATATGATCCAACTAACTTTACACCAAGAAAAGGTGTTATGACGAGATACGCTAAGAAAATCGTCAGACCTGAATTCTACGGTAAAGTTATCGTTGCTGATGTAAATTACGTCTAATCGTAGTTTATATAGTAATTAGGTATAGAAAAAGGGTGGAGTTTTCCACCCTTTTTTTGTGCGCTTATATTTATATATGAGTTAGTCTATTTATTTAAAACGGAGAAGTTCTATGGCAAAAGAACCTATATGGGCAGGAAGTAGCTCATTTGCAACAGGTCAAACACCTTATGGATTTTATGATAGCGATACAGAATTCCAAAGTGAAACTGATAATTTTGCAAACTGGGCAGCAAGAAAACTTGGATATCCAATTATGGATGTTGAGATGCAATCTGGTTCATTTTATGCATGTTTGGAAGAAGCGATAACAGAGTATTCTTCGCAAATTAATCAATTTAATATTAAAGATAATTTATTGACTTTAAGGGGTCAATCTACTGGATCTAGCTTTACACATAAAAATATTACTCCAACATTGGGAAGAAATATAAGATTATCAGAAGAATATGGTTCGGAAGCAGGAGTGGGTGGTTTAGTCAGTTATAAAACTGGCTCAATTCAGATTCAAAGTGGTAGTCAAACATATGATTTAGATAGCTTGTTTACAGATACTACAGGAAGTGGTGCAATTGAAGTCAAAAGATTATTTTACGAAGGAACTCCTGCAGTTCAAAGATATTTTGATCCATATGCAGGTACAGGTGGTGGAAATATTAATTTGTTAGATCAATTTGGTTGGGGAGATTATTCACCTGCAATTCAATTTATGATGATGCCAGTATATGCAGATGTATTAAGAGTACAAGCAATAGAATTTAATGATCAAATTAGAAAATCTGCATATTCATTTGAAATGAGAAATAATCAGTTAAGAATATTCCCTAAACCTACTGATAGTTATAAATTACATTTTCATTATGTAGATAGGAGTGATAGGGATAATCCTTTAAAAACAGAATATAGTGGTTCTGCTACTTCAGTAGTATCAGATTTTTCTAATGTACCATTTGATAATATGGAATTTCAACATATTAATCATACAGGTAGACAATGGATACGAAAATATGGATTTTCTTTATCTAAAGAATTACTTGGAATTATAAGAAGTAAGTATGCTTCAATACCAATACCAGGTGGAGAACAAACTTTAGATGGAGAAACACTTAGATCTGAAGCAAGTACTGAAAAAGAAATGCTGATAACTCAATTAAGAGAAATATTAGAACAAACAAGTAGAAGGGCGTTATTGGAAGCAGACCAAGAAGAATCTCAACACTTACAAGACAAACTTAGGAAAGTTCCTATGCCCATTTATATAGGATAATAAATTATGGCTGGAAGATTTTTATCACAAAGAGATATAAATACTTTTGAAAAATTTAATAGAGAATTACTTGGAGATTTAGACGCATCGAAAGATGGTATTGTAAATCAAAAGGTAACTGTATATAAAATTTCTGTACAAGATACGAAAGTTAATATGTATGGAGAATCCTCAGCAGGTAAGATATATAAACCTGGTATTCAAATAGCATGTTTAATTGAAGCTGATGATGTTGATTTTAATACAGATGAGTTTGGACCAGATTATAGACAAAGTGGAATTTTTAGATTTTTAAGACAATCATTAATTGATATTAGTCTTGTTGTTGAACTCGGTGATATAGTTGATTGGAATTATGCTCATTGGGAAATTGCTAGTATAGGTGAAAATCAATTAATTGGTGGGCAGTTTGATCAAAATTGGGCTGTCATATGTAGCGCACATTTAATTAGAAAAAGTGCTTTAAATATTGAACAAATAAGAAGTATATAATGGCAAGATTAAAACCATTACCAAGATCACAAAGAAAATTAGTAGGATCCCTTAGAGCAGATATAAGAGGTGATAGGGGGAATATAATTTCTCGCCGTGATGATAAGGTAAAAGATATATCAGTTGGTTTAATGGATATAGATGCTGCAATTATGTATTATTTTTCAGATGTAATAAAACCAACAGTAGTTGAAAATGGTGAAGTTGTAAAAGTTCCTATTATGTATGCAAATCCAGAACGGTGGAAGACAATTCAAAGAGATGGACATATGAGGGATACTAAAAAACAACTTATAACTCCACTTATTGCATTTAGACGAACAAGTCTTGCAAAAGATGATACTATTGCAGTTGATAAGATGAATGCAGAGGATCCAAAATTGTCTTATACTTTTGAAAGAAAGTATACTCAAGAGAATAGATATGATAAATTTTCTGTTTTGCAAGGAAAGAAACCATCACAAGAATTTTATACAGTTGCAATGCCAGATTATATGACTTTAACTTATGAGTGTATTATATGGACATCATATATAGAACAAATGAATAAAATTGTTGAAACTATTAATTGGAGTGAAGGTTCATATTGGGGAGAACCAGGTAAGTTTAAATTTAGAGTTGCTATAGATTCATTTGATGATGCTACAGAAATGGCTGAAACAGAAAGGATGATTAAAACAAATTTTAGTTTTTCTTTCAGAGGATATTTAGTTCCAAAGTCTTTTAATAATTATAGTACAACAAATAAATATTTTTCACCAAAAACTCTTAAAGTTATAGATGAGAGTGGTGGATGGGCATCTTCAGTTTTTGCTCCAGATACAAAAGCGCAAACAGTTAGATATTCCCAACAAAAATCTAGACCAAGAGAAGGACTTGGGGGTGCATCCGATTTTATTAGAGGTATTGCAGGACAGGTTGGAAATGCTATAGAAGATTTAGAGTTTACAAATACATATGGTGGTGAAACAATGTATATTATGAGAAGTAGTGGTGAACCATCTTCGAGTGGAGATAATAAATCAGTATTGAGTTTGGGTTATGGAGATAAAGCTTATTTTAGAAAGGTTCAATATTTTAGTGGTAGTATGTCTGGATCTACTTCTTCTACAGGTTCACAATATAGACCTACATTTGACAGTAGCATGAGAGGAAAGAATGGAACTTTTGTAGTCAAACTTAATGGAGTTGATTTATTTTCTCAATCAGATCAAACAACTACTGGTAGTTTGACTGGCAATTCTGATTTTTATATTGATGAAACTCAAAAAAGAGTAAATATTAAAACTCGAGTAGTAACAGATGGTGTTGTTTATGGATTGACTATAAAATCACTTGATGATATTATAATTTCATTTCAACAGGAGTTATCATAATGGCTATTAGAAATTTATGGGGATATAAAGGTTCTACAAGAACTTATATGGCTCCAGTATCAGAATCCAGATTTAGTGGTGATAAATTTGAGTTTAAAGATAGTGGCAGTAATGCTATGAATTATGTTATGAATAATGTTGATGGGGAAGCACAATATAAAAATGAAGTAATGAATTTAGATCAAGGAAATAAGAGATATCAACATGAATCTCAAATATTTAGTGGACTATCATATACAGAAGTTAGTAGTACTCAAGAATTTTCACCTACATTACATGGATATAAAATGAAGAGTGGTACTGTAGAAGTAAAAATTAATGGAATAGATTTAATGTCTAATGAAGATCAAAGTGTAAGTGATGGTAGTGAATTTTATACAAGTGGAGATTCTGATAAAGTAAGAATTAAAACACCATATGGTAGTAACGGGAGAGTACTAGGAATTACTTTAGTAGATATAGATAGAGTAGAGATTAAGTTTCAACAGGAGAGACCATAATGCCTTTAATTGATTTAACAAGACAAGCTGGAGCAGCAAGTACAGGAAGTGTTGTACTTGCATCAACATCCGAGACAAGTTCCGCAACTGGATTATATGAAGTAGAATGGACTAAAGCTTCACCAGCTATAATAGGAACGGGAAGTTTAGATTTAGGAAGTGGATATATTTTAAGTGTGGGATATGTAGAATTACATAATAATATTGTTATGGATTCTGGTAGTAATCCTGCTATAGAATTAACTGGTGGTGGATCTGTTAGAATTTATGGTGATTTAATTATTGAGGGAAGTCAATCTTTCACTAATGTAGATACAGTTGCTATTGAAGATCCAATTCTTAATTTAAATTATAGTGGTTCGACTGCTAAAGCAGCTGCTTCTGGTGGATTGGATATTGGTAGGAGTGGTGCAGCTCCAGCAAGATTACTTTGGGATGAATCAATAGATAGATGGACAATTGATAATTTATCAGGTTCAACAATTCCAATAGTAGGTTCTTCAACTGCTGAAACTTTAACAAATAAAACAATATCTGGTTTATTAACTTCTACAATGGGGTCAGGTGCTAATTTAACTTTTAGTGGTGATGGAGAAGTATTAGGATTGCCAGCTACTGCAAGTGCAGCTGGTGCGGCTACCAGTAGGAAATATGTACAAGAAAGAGATGCATATTTAAGAAAAAATTATGTTAAAAAAACATCAAGTATTACAGTACCAAATACAGCAAGTTTTACTGCTATGACTGCTTCTCATTGGGAAATGTATACAGCACCTGCTAGAATGACAGCAACAAGTGAAGATGATTTTTTATTTTTTATTAATGGTCAGTATATGGAACATGATGCATTAACAATTAAACAAGAAGGAACAAGTCTTGTTTTATTAGTTAATACTGGTAGTATAGGATATGATTTAGAGAGTGATGATGAAATTTTAGCATGGGGGAAATTTGATTCGTAATGATTAAACTAAAAGA
>CALBXV010000694.1 GCA_937890045.1 uncultured archaeon | reverse complement strand
TATAGATCATTGCGGAATCGGCATCTGTACCAGCTGTAAAATTTTCATAATCACCTGATTTACTAAAATAAACAGTTTGTGGTTCATCCGTTGTTGACGCAAACACCAAACGTTGTTCAAAAAAACTCACGCTCGAAGGAAATCCTGTCGTATCCGACCAGGCTCCTAATGAAAATGATGCCGTTGCATCTGTATTGGTAAATGCTGTTGTAATAGTGCAAACGACAACTGTTGTATTAGTACGAGCAGTAATTTTTGCTTCACCACTATTAAATTTTAATATTCGACCAACGTCTGTAGTCTGAAAACCATCACCACCGTTTATGCCTGTTGTTGCGGAAGCCGTTATATTGACACCCGTTCCAGTTCCTGAAGAAGCTGGGGTTAATGTTGTCGCTGTTGTATTAGCAGATAGATAAGGTCCAGTTTCTGCAAAATCTACTTCCGATAAAGTCCAGCTAGTATGACCAGTTCTTGATAACTTAGAAACTTCGTGATTAGGATGCGTGATATACATAACATCCGCACTTTGAGCTACCTTAATATCAAAAAGTTCAGCCGTTAAATAACTCGTTGTGATCTGATAAATTCTATTTGCAACTCCTCCAGAGGTGTAAGTAGAATAATCAGAAGTATCAACGGCATTACCGTCAACATCGTTTAATTCAAAAGTATTCGTAGCTTTATTGGCAACCTTATAAGTTTTGGAATTTACTTGCGTCATTCCAGAAACGGAAGAAAGAATAACAAAGTCTCCATCACTATAACCGTGAGCTGTAGCTGTAACCACTCCTGGATTTGCTTTAGTTAATCCTGAAATAGTTTTATCGCCTTCTAATATTTGACCTTTATCTTTAAAGAAACGAATATACTGATTTCCAAACTCAAGCATATAAGTCTGGGTGGTACTAAATTCAAAAGACACCAATCTTGTTTTTAAAGAACTTGTTTTAACTTCACCTATAAACTGGGTTCCAACTCGTCTTGATGCCATTCCTTGAGGATGCACCAACATATTTTCTAAAGTTTTACAGCCAGCGGAATATTTTTCGAAATCCGTTCTTCCCGATAGCTTTGTACTAAATTCTCCAGCAATGAAGGATGTTAAAGCAAGTGTTGTTCTAGGCATATTTATTTTTCCAAATTTCTTTTTGAGTTAAACCCACTTCGTCTTTTTTTTGTTTTGTTTTATGATCGATTGCACCTTGATTAATAATTTCAACTAAAGCGTAACGATAAACTTTTTCAGATTTTCCCCATTGAAAATGAAGTAAATATCTTGGATCTATATACTGGGTAATATTTCTTGGATCGAATTTTGCTAAAGTCATTACAATCTAGCATCGGTGAACTCTCCAGATTCTATTGTATCTAAAGCATTTTCAGTTGAGTCTATAAATCTTGCTTCTCGTAACCGTTCATCCGCTCTCGTCATATAATTATTTGCCAATGTTGAATTGTTTGTAATGGCATAGCAAAGATCAGCAGCTAATTGATGAGAAATAGATTCAGCTAAATAACTATCGTAGGTATTAGGATCAGTATCTAAAGCGATATACACTAGATAAATTGTTCCCTCATTTGTTACAATTTTTCTACCTTCAACTTTATAATCCAGATTACTTGCAATGCTATCAGTTGTTCCGTTATGAATTTTTAAAACTCTTAGGCAATCCGTTGGTAAAGTATAACCGTAGGTATATTCAACAACCGGTCCTGTGGTGTCTTGAGCTAATTGAATTCTTGTAATCAAGCAGTTCCAATTATGAGAACGAAACACTCGGTTTCGAACTCCAGGGTATCTTTGGTTGCACAGCCTAGCGTTTTTACTATCCTCTGTTAAAGCACTAATAGTACTAGCTCCCAGTAAATTTAAAGCGCTATTACAAATATCAACTATACTCGCCATGATATTCTATTCCTTTACACCAGGTTTTAATTCCTACTGGTATTCCTTGTTCTGTCATTTCTTTATACATTTTATTTCC
>CALBXV010000693.1 GCA_937890045.1 uncultured archaeon | reverse complement strand
GGAATATTTATATATAAATAATAATAGGGAGATAAACTATGGGTTATCTTGATAACACAACCACAACTGTAGATGCTATTTTAACCAAAAAGGGAAGAGAATTGTTAGCACGCGGTGAAAATGAATTTAAAATAACAAAATTTTCTCTTTCAGATGATGAGATAGATTATACATTATGGGATGTTACTCATCCTGATGGAACGAATTCATACGGAGCGGCAATAGAAAATATGCCGTTATTGGAAGCGTTTCCTGATGAAAATCAAGTAATGCGATATAAATTAGTAACTTTACCTAAAGACACTGCAAAACTTCCAATTATTGAAGTTCCGCAACCTTCGGTTCTTTTCAAAAATGCAGGTGTTGTTCAACCAATTACACCTACTACAAGAAATGGTAGTGATAGTAAACTTGGATACACTTTAGTACTTCACAATTCAGATGCAGCAGATTTAGTAATTGCAAGGGGTGGAGAAGTTCTTACTACTGGTGCTACAACTCCAGTATTTCTTAGTGATACAGAACGGAAGAAGAGTATTACTGTTATTGGTAATTCATTTAATTTAATTTCAAGATCTACATCGGCAACTATAGTTACTCAGATTACAATTCACGGTAACGAAACTGGTGGTACACTTACAATACCAGTTACAGTTAATGCCAATACATAAGGAGTAGATAATGGCTGAAATATATACAAGATTCGATCCAGCATTAGATGTAATAACTAATCAAAGACAAGTAGTTTCCTCTGGTATGTGGAGTGGTGGAGTAGGTACTTTAGCAACTTTTCATACATCTTCAGTCCAAAGTGGAAGTTCAGGTCAATATTACTTAGATGTTTATAAGACAAATCCAGGCTCTGATAATGAAGCTGAAATACAATATTCTATTACATATGGACATGTATATGGAAGTGGTTCATATGGGGTAACTAAAAATTATCCTTCTAAAGCAATTTATAAACAATTTGCTAATCTTTTACTTGCACCTAGTGATAGACTATTTACTTTCGCAGGAAGTAAAGATAGTAATGAGATATTTGCAATATCAGTACAAAGAGCAAGACTTCGTGAAAAAATGGATCCAGGCAATTGGGAATTATGGATTAGTGGTAGTAATCCAGTTGGAGCATCCGCTTCAGGCAACGGGTTAATAAAACTAATTGATGATAGTGGTGCTACAACTAATCCAGCGGTTAATCAGGGTGGTAGAGTATTTAATGTAGTTAGTGGTTCGATTGCAACTGGTACAGCTGTAATTGAAACTACTGCTGCAAATCAGACAGGTGGTGGATATGGATTATTTTATCCTGATATGGGAATTATAGTTTTACATCCACAAATACTGAGAAATAATACAGGACCTTCCACTACTGTAGCATTGAGTCATTTCCCATCTTCATCTGATGGAATTAATGATGATAATGCAGGTACAATTCAGAAGCACATTAAAGCAGCTTCATATTTTGTTGCACGAAGAGAAGAGGTATTAAATACTACACATTACTTCTGTAGAGCTACTAATAGAAAATTTAATTTTAGTACTAATCCATCATTTTTCACAGCATCAGATGGTTCATTTACAAATGCATCTTTCTTTAGAGATCCAAAAACATATATAACAACGGTTGGATTATATAATGAAAATAATGAACTGTTAGCAGTTGCAAAACTCAGTAAACCTTTACTCAAGTCTTTTTCTAGGGAAGCAATAGTTAAAGTTAGATTAGATTTCTAATACAGAGGGGTTAAACCATGTTTAAAGCATTGGAGCCAGATGATATTTCAATCAAACCCTTCAAAGTATATAAGAAATTTGTAGTTACTCATACAGATAGTGGAAGTGGTTTTTTCGGGGTAGAAGGAATAACTGGCAGCTTATATAAATTTACACCATCTACTGCTCCTGTACAGGCGTACTCATCGTCTATATATCCATACTCTCAATCTTTTTATAAAGAACCAATTTATTACCAAATAAAGCATTTATATTATGGTGGTAAAACTAAGGATTATGAAAATAAACCTATTTTATCTTTTGGTCCAAATGATACTTCTAAAATGAAAAGGGATATTCATAATAAAGTTAATGTTATTACAGTACCTACAACATTTTATGGTGAACGTATACATCCTGGATCTGTTAAGTTAGTTGATAATGCTAGTTCTATAACAGTTGATTTAAGAGATGATAGAGATGGTAACTTATATGACAATGCGTATTCTGCTAGTTATGCTTCTTATAAAGTAAATGAGTTTGATACTTCATACTTAACTGCTCAAAAAAGTGGAAGTGTTATAGGTAACGTATTTTATGATCAAGGTATTATAACTATAACAAATTCTGGTTCTGTTTATGCTGATGCTGGAACTGGAGGGTTTCATAAAAATGATGATGCTAATGGTTGGGAATTAGAATTTAAAGCGACTCACGAAATAACGGAATATGAGTATGTTTGTACAGCTAATGCTGGTGAATTTAATGGTACAAATAATGTTAGTGCTACGTTAGATTATAGTGGTAGTTTAACTCTTAAAGAAGGATCACCTAATATGTATAATATTTTACCACCAGGTGATAATCCAGCACAAAGAACTGATTTTCCAGAGTATAGTGTGGGCTCTGGATCATTCAAATCAGAATATAATGCAACTGAATATTATATTGGTGAAGTAACCCATTCAGAATTTTCAACTTACGTTTCAACTATAGGATTATATGATGACTTTAATAGATTATTAATAGTTGGTAAACTTTCTAAACCAATTAAAAATGATCCTGAGCTTTTATTAAAATTTGTTGTAAGATTTGACGTTTAAATCCTTTTATATATTATATTTATGACCGTATAAAACCATTAAAAATGGAGAAAAGTTAATGTTTAAAAAATTATTAATAGGATTGATGTTAACAACATCTTTTTTATTTGGACAAATAGGGGGAGCATTTCAAAACTTTTTTAAGTATTCGACAGTTTATGCCGGATTCAATTTAGCCTCACCAAAA
>CALBXV010000692.1 GCA_937890045.1 uncultured archaeon | reverse complement strand
AAAAATTAAGAGATTTTGATAAATCTCGCGTAGCTGCTGGATTGAAACCTATTTTCAAAGATAAAAAAGATGTAAAGTGGGTTAAGATGAAGAAAAAGGGCTTAATGACTACTATGAATGTTCCTACTGATGAGATTGACAAATATTTAAAGAAGGGATATAATATTGTAGAGTCTCTTGACGAAAGAAACTATGCAAAGGAATACCAGAACTACCACTCACGCCCAGAACAAATTGCCAATCGTTCTTCAAGAAATAAAGCTCGTAGGGTTATGGGTGACAAGACAAAGATTGGAATGGATGTAGGTCATAAAGATAACAATCCATTAAACAATGACCCCAAGAACTTACGCAATGAAGACCCATCCAAGAATCGTAGAGAACCACGATTGCGTGAAAAACCAGAAATTGATGAAGCATGGTACATTGATCTTTGGGATAAGATAAGTCAAATGAGACACCCCAAAGGTTGGGCTAGACTTGTAAAACAATATGTCGATGGTATGGAAGACCCAGAACATAGAAAACGTCCATCTGCATGGGCTGGAGATGTTACTATGCAATATAGTAAAAGTGTTAGTCCCCGGGCACTTGTTAAGTATGTTAATACATTAGTTGCTAAAGGAAAACTACCAAAAGAACTTAAAGCAGAATATGTACCAGAACATATGTCTTTTAGGGATTTAGTGGATCAAATTCAAGAAAGAGAACTTACTGGTGCAGAACTAAAACGTAGAGAAGAAATTGCAAAAGACCTTTCTGACGATGATTTTAAAAAGAGATATGGGGGTCGTTGGAAAGAAGTAAAGATGGGCGTAGCGACAAAAATGGCAAAGAAAGAAAGTCTAAAAACCTAAATACTCATAGAGAGGGTATAACAATGACTGTATATGCAAAATCAATGATGGAATCACTTGCAGAAGTGCGTGGACTTATCGTAGAAGATAACATGGACTTGATGAAAAAAGCAGCTGCCGGTTCAATGCAAACCATTAAAATGAAAGATGGTAAGTTGAAAATGGATTCATTTACTGCTTCTGGAATCATGCAAGTATATGATAAGGTAAGTTCCAAGAACAAAAAAACAATGGAGCAAATAATCAATTCTGGCAAGAAAAATCAGATTATGAAACTTCAAGCTATTGCAATGAAAGCTGAATACAACCCCCAAGAAGAAGAAGTTGAACTTGATGAAGCAAAGTATGATATTTACCATAAGGACTTTTCTTCTGCAATGCAACACGCATACGCAGCGGCAAAGAAAATGTATGGTATCACAGTTGACCCGAAGGAGATTGATGACAAGGTTGCAAGTGGACCTAGAAAACCTTCTAGTGGTAAGACAAACAAATATCGTTTGAAAGGTGATAAGGGTACTGTTCAAATTCAAGTTGCAAATCTTGATAACAAGAAATACGAATTGAATATGTATAAGGAAGAAGCTGAACTTGATGAAGGTGATCCATTTATGGGCCCGACTAAAGGGAAAGGTAAAGTTGTAACGGTTCGTCATAAAACTTCTGGTAAAGAACTTGTAGTCACGATAGATTCAGTGAAAAAATATGAGAAGATGGGTTATAAAGTGGTAAAAGAAGAAGTTGAACTTGGTGAAGGATTCATTAATATTGGTGGAGCTAAAGTAAAAGATGATGAAAAATCTATACTACAACACATCAAGAAAACTTTTCCTAATGTGAAAAAAGTCAGAAAAGACCCACAACATGGCTGGATTCCAGTGTTTGAAGAAGTTGAACTTGATGAATGGACTATCAGTGATGTTGAAATTGCCATGAAAAAGAAATATGGTAAGGTGGATAAAGAGGCAATTGAGAAATTAAAGAAAGTCCAATATAAGGGTAATGTTGATAGGAATGATCTTGTTAAAGCGGGCCACGGCAAGTTGCATGTAGAATCTGTTGAAATTGATGAAGGTGATCCATTTATGGGTCCGACTAAAGGGAAAGATAAAGTTGTAACGGTTCGTCATAAAACTTCTGGTAAAGAACTTTCAGTCACGGCAAATTCAGTGAAAAAGTATGAGAAGATGGGTTATAAAGTGGTAAAAGAAACAACCGAAATTGGAGAGCGGGTCGCAGAACAACTTTCTAGGATTAAAGGTAATTCTCCTGGCGCTCAGGGTAGGCGTGCGGCAGTTGAAGATGATATTGAAGATGCAGAAAAGAACGGTGATAAGAAACTAGTTAAAAAACTTAAAGAAGATGAACTTGATGAAGTTTTTAATGGCACTAAACAGGACATTCGTAAGATTACAAGAGCAACAGATAATGCTTTAAGGAAAAGATCAGCACAAATTCAAAAGATGTTAAAATCTAAAACTAATGAAAAGGGTAAAGGATTAACAGATTTTGAGTTTGATCATATCAGTGATGAAGGTGATGCCATTGCTGCTGAATTAGTATATCGTAAGAAGGGTGGTAAAGACCCCATTAGTGATGCTATTCCATCTCATCTCAAGAAATTTGTTAATGAAGAAGTTGAACTTGATGAAGGTAAGGCAAAGTATACAAGAAAACTTATGAAAAATAAGTCTATTGTAGATTATGTGAAAAAACAACAAGAAAAAAATAGAAAAGACGTTGCAAAGTTTGGAAATAAAAAAGTTGGTGTATTTGGTAATGAACCAAGATTTGATAGTGGGGATCGTTGGTTGGACATGGCATCAGATGAAGTAAAACAGAATCGTATGAGTGATAATAAAAGAAGAGCATTTGATGCCGAAGCTGAGTATGAAGCAATAGCAAGAAAACTTGGTCTTGATAAGTTTGAACCTAAACTAGAAGAAGTTGAACTTGATGAAGGTCGCATGAAAGAACTTCACGGTTATATTGCACAAGGCAAGTCTGCTGAGTGGATTGCAAAGAAAATGGGAGTTGATGCTAAAACTATTAAAGCATTGATGGCTGGATATAAAGAGGCTTATGAAGTTGGTACAGATGAGTATCGTGAGTATCTTGAAAAGTTAACGCCAGGTGAAGTTGATGAAGCATCTGCTCGTGCTGATGCAATGAGGGCAATGCGTAGGGATAAAAAAGTAGACCCTGCTGATGTTGATACATCTGCATCGGATGCTGACGTAAAGGCGGCATCTAAAAATATTCTGGCGCAAATGAGAAAGGCAGTTAGTTTAGGTGGAAGATTTGATGTAGAGTTTCTTGATAAAAAGAAGGTTAGAGTTAAGCCTGCTATTGCAAATGCATTTGTCAAGAAATATGAAGGTATGCGAAGGCCTGCTGATAAAGAGAGGTTTCAAAATCAAGCTATGAAGTCATATAAAGACATGTTGAAAGTTTTGAAAGCTGGTTATAATGAAGAAGTTGAACTTGATGAAGCAAAATATGAACACATTTTTGGAGTAGAATTTCAAGTAGATGCTCCAGAGGAAAAACCTATAAGAACAGGGAAAGAACCTCATGTAAAAACTATTGATAAACTTACTAAAAAACATAAATTAATTACAGATCATGCTGACGATCTTAGTAAGTTTAATGTTAAAGATAAAGTTGGTGGTAAAAATGTCATGAAGTTTTTTAAGGATATGGAAAGGTCAGGTTTAGAAGTTATAAAGAAAAGAATAACTGATAATGCAAAATCTACGTCATTTGGCGAAGAAGTTGATCTTGATGAAGCACTTCCACCACACCTTCAAAAACATTTTGATAAGGATGGAAATCCCAAGACAAAAGAAGGTAAGGCTGCTTGGGAACGAATTAAAAAAATAAAAATGAAAGGGTATACACCAAAGCAAGTCAAAATGGCAATCGGTATTGCATTTGATAAAAGATTTGTCCAAGGTAATATGACAGGTGCTGCGAAGGCAATTGAAAAGATTGCAAAGGGTCTGTCTGATTTTGAACCAGTTGCAAATGCACTTAGAAGGGCAAATGAAGAAGTTGTGAAAGAAGGAACATGGGAATTACCTAAGACACCTAAACAGAAGAGTGCATTAAAGAAATTACTTTCTAAACCTTTAAAGGCTAAAGGTGCTACAAATAAATTGTATAATATAATTGGTGATGACATTTTATTTGATGATATTGATGATTTTGCTGATACAGAACCAAATGCTGATGTTCGTCCAATGGTTAGAACTGCAATGAAACGTCTTGGTATTAAAGAAGAAACAATTCTAGAAAGGATTGATAGAAAACTCAAGGAGAGAAAAAATGGGTAAGAAATATTTGGAGACTAAGAAAGACACTCTTGAGTCATCCATTCTAGGAGTGTGGAAGACTGCAATCGAAGAGGGTGATGCTCGTGTAGATGGTCGTACTAAAGAGTACAGAGAACATCGTAAGAAGTTGGAATCTGCTCGAGCTCGTCGAGAAGAGAAAAGGGTTACTAAAGAAGAAGTTGAACTTGATGAAAAACATGATACTCATGTTGATCCCAAAGATCGTGATGAATTAGATAAGGAAGCTGATGCCAAGGGTGGTGCGGAAACTGCAAAGAAAATGAAAAAGGCAAAAGAACCAGCACCTGGCCAGATGACAGAAGCTCAGTCTGGTGACAAAGAAGCATATAAGAAATTCTTTGATGCTGCACTCAAGAAGTTTAAAGTTTCTTCTCCTGCTGAATTAAAGGGAGATGATAAAAAGAAATTCTTTGACTACATTGATAAGAATTGGGAAGGGGATAACGAGAAGGCAGAAGGTGCTATGTCTCAGGTTAGAGAGTTTAAAATTCAAGCTATGAAGGATGCTCTTGCAAAAGTTTGGGGTATGGAAGAAGGTAAGAATCCTTTTGCTGAAGGTGAATTACCCCCTGCTTTAAAAAAGGCAATTGATGCTAAGAAAAAAGATAAAAAGGAAAAAGATGAAGAAGTAGGAAAGAATGGTAAAACCGATACTGGTAAGAAAGCTGCTGTAATTGATCTTAAACCCAAAATTAAAGATGGAACCTAATGATTTATGAAAAAACTTATAGAATTAGTAGAGGCATCTAAGGATGACTTGCCTGAGATTTATTGTGACTTAGATGAAGTCCTAGTAGATTTTCTTCGTGGTGCTGATGCTGCTGTAGGTGGTGATTTTACAAGCATGCCTAGTGATGAGAGGTGGAATAAGTTAAATCAGATTAAGGGTTTCTGGGTAAATCTTAATTGGAAACCAAATGCAAAAAGGTTGCATGATTTTATCATTAGATATGATGCTCATGTATTGTCTGCTTTTACTGGCCGTGATCCTACTTCTAAAGTAGGTAAGATGAAATGGGTGAAGAAAAATACAGGATTTAAAAAAGCTAATATTCATTTAGTATTACGATCTCAAAAAAAGTCTTATGCAAAAACTAGAGAAGAAAAACCGAATGTTTTAATAGATGATTATATTAAAAACATACGAGAGTGGGAAAATAAAGGTGGAATCGGAATACATCACACTGATGTTAGTAAAACCATAAATGAATTAAAGCGTCTAGGGTTTAAATAAGATAAATAGAACGAAACATATTCTTAAAGAATAAGGAGAAAAATTATGCCATTATGGGGAACAACTACTGCCGCTGGCGATAAACCAAAATTCCTACCAGTAGATAAGAATGCTGTTGGATCAACAGGTTCTAGGGAACATGCTATTGCCGTTGCTGGCGGATGGGGCTTAAGCCCCGGCATTGCCGCTTCAGGCAATGATAATAAAGATGCGATGCCAGAAGTTCTGGTTTGTGTCAAAAACCTTGCTACATTTATGGGTTCTGCTTCTGTTATCGGTGTTGATTGGACTGATGCTACGGTTACCGATACTGGAACATTCGATATAACTGTCACGTTTGATGAGGCAGTTGATATTACATCTGCTGCTTGGACTGCTGACCAAGTTGTTACAAACAAGGCATACATTCTGTTGTCCCGTATAGGTAAAACAGACATGGTTGAAGACACTACTATGGCGTGCCAGTACTACTCTGGTGACGGTTCTAACCAAATAGTATTCAGAGGCACAGCTCAAACTGGTGACGCTGCATACCTTGGGTTCAATAGTGCTGGTGTAGGTGACACTGACGTTATTACAGGAATTATCTTCAACGGTTCTGCTGCTTTAGATGACGAAGATGGTTATTCTGCAATAGGAATTCGTAAGGAAGCTGGAACTGCTGCAGCTGGTACAGCTGGAGATAAGATAATTGCAGATGGAAGTGCAGCTGCAAGTATGACAGTTAACGGTGCGCTCGATCAGTCAACAACTCTGGTCATTGATGGTGTTTCTGGTGCAACACTTGCTGTTGGACAGGTTGTCACTGTTAATGGTGCTGGTAGCGCCCCTGCTTCTTCAATTACTGATGCAGATGGGAACACAGGTATTTCGACAGACAATTCGCTTACTATTACAGCGGTGGCCTCTCAGACAAGTGTTACAGTCAGTGAGAAAATCACAGTTGCTGATAACATCGTTCTGCTTGCATCCACAAATGGTGGTGGAGAAATGCTTGTAGATGCGTTGAGTTTCGTAGTTGCTGGACCAACATTTGCATCTCGTTCTGATATTAGTTTAATTACAAGAACGGGTATGGATACTAGTGTTGCAATTCAGTTGGAAACTGGAACACCAAACTCTGATACAGGAAATGGCCGTCTTGTTATTAATGCGTCAGATGGTAGTGCTTCTAATGTTGATAGTCCAATTGTTGTAGAAGCTTATTTGAATGATGTTTCTACATATCAAGCATCTGGTTCTAGTAGTGGTACTGCATACGTCCTAAAAGGTGTGGATGTTTCTGCATAAGTGTTATAAATAAAAGAAACTGGAGGCATATGTTTCCAGTAAGAAATTACATAATGGTACATCTATGAAAATAGATGAGTGATGTAGGATAGGTATATACTGATTTCCTACAGTAGTATCCCCCAAAGCAATGGTGTGGAGGGGTTTTTATAAAGGAGATGCCATTATGGCTGACTTAAAAATTACGGCACTAACGTCGTTAAGTACTTCTTCGGCAAGAGAAGACTTACTTCACGTTATTGATGACCCAACGGGTACGCCGATTAACAAAAAGGTAACGGCTGGTGAGTTCCAAGATGCTCTAAATGCACCTGTTGCTTTAGCTGATGCAAGTTCAACAACTTTGACTGCTGCTACTAACGGTGGTAGAGTGAATGTTGTTGCTGACACATCACAAAATTCAACTTATGTATTGCCAACACCACATGCTGGTTTGACTTTCAAATTTATCTATGGCGGCGCAGCGGCTGATGCCACTGACCATTTTTTTGCTACAGCAGGTAACACCATCTTTTTCAAAGGTGCATTACTCCATTGCGATAGTGATGGTAATACTAATGCAGTTGTGTATTCTGATGGCGATTCCAATAGTAAAATCTCAGTAATCACTGCTAATGCATATGAGATTAATCTTGTTGGGGCTAGTGCAACTGTGTATTATGTCTCAGGTTGGGTTTCTGATGTGACGGTTCCGACGATTGCTGATCAGTAATAGTTAGTTAGTTGATGGTTGTTAGAGATAGCAACCATCAATTTTCCGTCATAAATAAGATTACAACAACATTAAATATAGTGAGGTGAAAATGACTATTAGTAGAGAAGCTATTGAAGAACGTAAAAATGTTCTTCAAAAAGACATTGTTACTGCTAAAGAACGTATAGCAGAGAATGATAAGAAGAGACAGGAAGATGTTGCATTGATAAATGCACTTACAGGAGCATTTCAACAGTGTGAGAACTTCCTTCAACAGTTAGATAATGAAAAGCCAGAAATGGTTAGTGATGATGGGAATGACAAAAATTAGTCAATACCATCAGTAACATTCCCCCCGAAGGGTAATTATGCCT
>CALBXV010000691.1 GCA_937890045.1 uncultured archaeon | reverse complement strand
AAAATATTTATCTAAGAATTGATAAAATTTGTCGCCATTGATATCTTTAGTATATGATTTTATTGATTCGGGGCTATCTGTTTTATCTTTATAGTAAAGCATCCATCCGATGTGTGACCACCAAAACCCACGACTGGCATTGTGTGGGTCATCATCTTTATCTGAAAATCGGTGATGCATCCTGTGATGAGCTACCCAGTTGATCGGGCCATTTTGACATGCTAATGTACCAAAGAATACAATAAGATAATCTAGCCATTTCGGCATAGACATTCCCTTATGTGTTAAATATCTATGATATCCAAAACATATTCCAATAGAGGCTGTTAACCAATACATTATTAACATTAATGACACAGCACACCATTCAAATGTAGCAGGATGCAGAGCTGATAAAGCACCAAGATGCAGAAAAATGAAGAATCCTATGACTGTTTTGTTGAGTTTCATTATATACTCCTTCGTGAAAAGTTCCATTGTAAAAGTGTTATAAATACTTATACAAGATATATATCTTGTTTTTGAATATATGGTGTAGATGATATTAGTATTATCTCACGATTAACTTTTATCATCTACACCTCCTCAAACTGGAGAAATAACATGGAAAAGGAAAAAATTCAAGAAGCAATGATATGGTATAAGAGAAAACTAGCCATGTCAGAAGATATAAATATAGAAGATATCACAGATGAAGATATCGAAACCGTGGAAATACTTACAGAGAAATATAAATGAGTAACCTTTCAGAAACACAACCAGATAATTTAAATCAACTTAATGTAGTTGGATTTGAAATTAATTTTTCTCGTCTTCCTGCTACAACTTATTTTTGTCAACGTATTAATGTACCTTCTGTTACGCTTGGTGAAACATACCAAGCAAATCCATTTATGAATACACCTCTTGAAGGTGACACATTATCGTTTGAGTCATTAGGTATAAGTTTTATTGTGGATGAAGATATGCAGAATTATATAGAAATATATAACTGGTTAACTGCTATAGGATTTCCGAGAGATCATACACAGTTCGCTGCATTAAAAACAGCTGAAGAATTTCCAGAAAAGACTGAAAGTTTATATTCAGATATTAATATTATGTTACATACAAATAAGTCCAATCCAAATTATAAGATTACATTTACAGATGTTTTCCCTACAGCTTTAAGTTCAGTACAATTAGATTCTACTCCCTCAACGATTGACCCCATTGTGGTTGATGCTTCCTTTAATTTTAGAGGACAGTTTGATATTGAAAAGATCGTCTAATATTCTTCCTTGTATTTCTTTATCCATTATGTTATTATACACATATGAAAATTGATGAAATAATAGAACAAATCGAAGCAGATAAAAAAATTGACCATACTCAATTAGATAACGAATCATTAAAGATTCCTGAGCAAGCAGTTAAGTACCAGCAGCTAGCTCATGATGAAGCGTTAAGGCTACGCTTTCTTGAGAAAGAATATAATGTTGCTCGTTATAATAGATGGATGTATTACATGGGTAAAGCAGACCCAGCTGTATATGTTAAAGAACCATTTGACCATAAAGTTTTAAAATCTGATGTTAATATATATCTTGATTCTGATCCTATATTAAATGAAGTGCAAGACAGACTTACAGCACAAGCAGAGAAATTAAAATTGGTTGTTGAAGCTGGAAAAGTAATGCAAAACAAAAGCTTCAATATAAAAAACGCTCTTGAACACCAGAAATTTATGGGCGGGGCATTTTAAATTATGATAACTGTTGGTAAATTAAATGAAACATTCCTGTTGATTTCCTGTGAGCGACATATAGCACAAGAGCTTAACGAATTCTTTGCTTTTCAAGTCCCTGGTTTTGCGTTTATGCCACAATACCGAAATAAAATGTGGGATGGCAAAATTCGTTTATTCAATATAAAAACGCAACAGCTTTATCTAGGCCTGTATGACCATTTGATGAAGTTTGCTATGCAACGACAATATGTAGTTAAAAGTGATGTCGTTAGTATCACACCTACTTCTGGTTTATCAGATGAAAATATTGCAGATTTCTTTAAAGCACTTAATCTTCATTGTAAGAATAAGCCGATCATACCAAGAGATTATCAGATTAAGTCCTTTACGCACTGCGTAAAGAAAGAGAGGGCTCTATTGCTCTCACCAACATCTTCTGGAAAGAGTTTAGTCATTTATTCTCTGATAAGGTGGCATCAAAATTTCTTGGACAATGACAAAATATTAATACTTGTCCCTACTACAAATCTGGTGACACAGATGTATAATGATTTTCTGGATTATTCATCACATGATAAGTGGGATGGCAAGAGTCAATGTCATATGATATATTCTGGTAGAGATAAGAAAACAGATAAACAGATTGTAATTTCTACATGGCAATCTTTATATCGTCTGGGTGTTCCATTCTTTAAACAGTTTGGTATGGTAGTTGGTGATGAAGCACATTTATGTAGTGCAACATCATTGAAAGGCATACTTGAAAAGATGGTGAGTTGTAGATACCGATTTGGAACTACTGGAACATTAACTGAATCCAAGACACACCAATTTGTTCTGGAAGGATTGTTTGGTAAAGTATATAAAGCTGTAACATCTAAACAGTTGATGAAAGACAAACATATATCTGATTTGAAGATACAATGTTTGTTGATGCAGTATCCAGATGTTGAACGGGAGTTGGTTAAGAAAGCAACATATAAAGAAGAAATAGATTTTATTGTATCACATACAAAACGAAATAACTTTATATGTAATCTGGCTTTAGATCAAAAGGGTAATACGTTAATTCTATTTAATTATGTAGAGAAACATGGTAAAGTATTAAAGAAGATGATGGAGAGTAAATCTAAAGGGAGAGACATATTTTTTATAGCTGGTGAGACTGATGTTGAAGAACGTGAAAACATTCGTTCTATCACAGAGAAATGTAAAGACGCAGTTATCATAGCATCATCAGGTGTCTTATCTACCGGTGTAAATATAAAGAATCTTCAATCATTAATTTTTGCTCATCCATACAAAGCCAAGATTAGAAATTTACAATCCATTGGTAGAATATTGAGGTTGGATGATATGAACAACCAAGCAGTACTATATGATATAGTTGATGATTTACATTGGAAGAAGCGAGATAATTATGGACTTAAACATTGGAGGGAACGTGTGAAGATATATGCAGATGAAAAGTTTGATTATAATTTTAAACAAGTAACAGTATAAAAGGAGATAGGAAAGTGGGTAAGACGTATCGAAAAACCAAAACAGAAAGACAGAAAGAAAAAAATCATAAATGGAAAGCATTCAGAGTAAAACGTAAAATTATCAGGGAGCTTGAGGACTATGAAAACGAAAAGGAATTGTCCGAATTGTCAGACGAGGACATCGAAACACATAGCTGATGGAATTACTGAACATAATGATGAACAAAAGTGGTATAGTTATTATGAATGTGAAGAATGTAAACGTGTGCAGACGTTTCCAATTAAACGACCTCCACAAGCTAAAACAGAATACTCTGTTAGTTCAACAATACATTCACCAATAGGAATTGATTATAATGTTTAATGAAATGATTTTACCAGTTAAAGTTTATAGAAAAACTGAAAATTCAATACCAGAGTATAAAAATTCTGGTGATGCAGGTATGGACATTCGTTCTGATGAATATAAAACGATTCGTGCCTTTAGTTGGACAACAATTGGTACTGGTCTTTATATTATTATACCATACGGGTATGAGGGACAAGTTAGATCACGTTCTGGTCTAGCTGCAAGATTTGGATTGCAAGTGTTAAATACACCTGGCACTATTGATTCTGGTTATCGTGATGAACTTAAAATCATAATGATTAATCATAATCATCATCCATACGAAGTAAAGAAGGGTGATAGAATAGCACAACTGGTTATCAAACCAATTGTAATTGCTAACATGGTTGAAATTTGTAAAGATGAACATACAGCTGAATCTGAAATGAAAAATCGAGGCGGTGGTCTTGGTTCAACTGGAGTCGAATAATGGCTAATCCAAAGCATTATGTGGACAACGAAATGTTTTTTAAAGAAATGAAGAAGTGGAAACAATGGGTGTTGGATGCAAGAGAAACAGATGACCCCGATCCACCTAGTACATCATATATGGCAGAGTGTTTTCTCAAGATATCAGAGAACTTGGCATGGAAACCTAACTTCATTAACTATACATTTCGTGATGACTTAGTGAGTGATGGTATAGAGAACTGTTTACTTTATGCCCACAATTTTAATCCAGAGAAATCTAAAAATCCATTTTCTTATTTTACACAGATTATTCATCATGCATTTGTTCGTAGAATACAGAAGGAAAAGAAACAGATGCATTTAAAATATTTGTATGTGGAAAGGTCTGGTGTTTTACAACAAGTGAGTGCAGCTGGTGAAGATGATCAAAAACAAGTTACTTCATATATAGAATACCTGCATACACATGAGAAGTATGCTGAGTCACCATACAAATCACAAAAGAAAAAAAATAAGATTAGAGGTGTTGAGAGATTTATGAAATGAAATTTTTATATCCCTTAGCAAAGAGATTTATTGCTGGACATGATTTTGATTCAGCCATACCTGTAATCAGTAAACTCATTACTGATGGTTATGATATAACGATTGACTATCTAGGTGAGATTAGTAAGACTGATGTGGATTGTAATAAAGCTTTAAAACAGTATGCTGATATAATTGAATATTATGCGTCGGTTAACTATCCATTAGATATATCCATTAAACCAACACAATTAGGATTGTTATTAAATAAAGATAGGTGTTATGCACGATTGAGTGATATTGTGCATAGAGCATATCTTCATGGCATGACAGTACGTTTGGATATGGAAGATTCATCTGTTACACAAGGTACGATTGACTTAGCTATAAAGTTAAGAAAACAATTTCCGAATATTGGAATAGCTCTACAATCAAATCTACATAGAACAGAAAAAGATTTATCTCTTATGATGGATAAAGAAATATCTGTTAGATTGGTGAAGGGTGCTTATAAAGAACATATTACAAAAGCATATCAAGACAAATTTCTTGGAGAAAATACAATACATGATATATTTGTAAAGAATGCTTTACGTTTGTTATCAAACAGATGTAGGTCTTATCAATATCTTAAAAATGATTCAGCACCAATTCCAGCTATTGGTACACATGATGAAGAACTGATAAATGATATACTTAGTTATTTAAATAGATTTATTGTTGGGCATGATAATGTGAAAAAGAATGATTTGTTTATAGAGATGTTATACGGGATTCGCCGTGATTTAAGTTCTTCCTTGTTAAAGCAAGGTTATTGTGTTAGGATATATGTTCCATTTGGTGAAGATTGGCTTCCATACACTTTACGAAGATTGCGTGAGTTTAAAAATTTAAAGTTTATAATTTCTAATATCGTAAAGGAGATGGTAAGTGTCAAATGATTATAACATATTAATGTTTCAAGAATGTCCAAAGTGCAAAGAGTATGAACCAGATTATGTATTTACAGATTGTAGTTTTGATGTAAAACATGGTTCAGATGGAAAAGCAATACAAGTTTTTGAATGTACAAGATGTCATTATAAATGGGAGAAAAAATACAAGTGAAGATAGCATTGATAGGCGACCAACATTTTGGTGGCAAGAGTGATAGTAAATCGTTTAATGATTATATAGAAAAATTCTATACTAAACAATTTTTCCCTTACTTGCTAGCAAACAATATTAAAACAGTAATAGACCTAGGTGATACCTTTGACCGTAGAAAGTATGTCAACTTTGCTATATTAGATCAGGTACGCAAATTTTATTTTGATAATTTAAATAAATGTGGTATTACATTATATTCTATTGTAGGTAACCACTCCACATATTATAGAAATACTAATAATGTTAATAGTTCTGAATTACTCTATGGACATTATGAAAATGTTAACACATATCCATCACCAACTACAATAACATTAGACGGTACATATATTGATTTGATTCCTTGGATAAACTCTGAGAACTATGAGAAGACAATGGAGTTTATCAAGAACTCTAAATCACAAGTTGCCTTTGGACATTTGGAAGTTGAGGGGTTTGCTATGTACAAAAACTATGTAGCTGGTACTGGATTGAAACCAAGTATCTTTAATCGTTATGAGTTTGTTGCTTCTGGACATTACCATCATAGGTCAAGTCAGGGCAACATACATTATCTTGGAGCTCCATATGAAATAACATGGAATGATTATGATGACCCAAAAGGATTTCATATCTTTGATACAGAAACCAGAGAGATTGAGTTTATAAAGAATGATTATCGTTTGTTTGAAAAGATATATTATGATGATGAGAATTGGGAGAATAATTTTAGGTCATTAGATACTAGCTTCTATACAGATAAGATAGTCAAACTTATTGTAGAAAATAAAACTAAGATACCAGAGTTTGAATCTTTTCTTGATAGAATGTATAAATCAAATCCTACAGACTTAATCATACTGGAGGACTTGTCTGAATATACTGCCAGGTATTCAAACCTAGAAGAAGGTGAAGATGTAGAGGTTGGTAACACAGCTACGTTTCTTGAGGAGTATGTGGATAATATGCCAATAGACCATGAGAAACGTGTGGAACGAAATAAAGTAAAGAGGCTATTACAAATCTTGTACGATGAGGCATTAAATACTGATGAGTAAATTATGATTCGATTGAAAACTGTTAGATGGAAAAACTTCCTCGCAACTGGTAATAGATTTATTGAAGTAAAACTAGACCAAGAAGCAATGATGTTGGTTGTTGGTAAAAATGGTGCTGGTAAATCTACTTTGATTGATGCTATTACTTTTTCTTTATTTGGAAAACCATTCAAAAAAGTTAATAAAGGCCAACTAGTCAATTCTGTTAATGAGAGAGATACTTTAACAGAGATTGAATTTTCTGTTGGTACGGCTGAATGGAAAGTACGCCGTGGTATCAAACCCAATCTGTTTGAGATTTATCATAACGATATCTTAATTAATCAAGATGCTAAGTCTATGGACTATCAAAAGTATCTTGAAGAAAAAGTACTGAAGCTAAATTTTAAATCATTCACACAGATTGTTGTATTAGGTTCTGCTTCATTTGTTCCATTTATGCAACTAACAGCTAATGATAGAAGAATCATTATCGAAGATATATTGGACATTGGTATATTCTCTGTAATGAAAACTCTATTAAAAGATAGATCATTAACATTGAAAGAAGAAATGAATGAGTTGGATTATGAGATTAAACTTCTTCAAGAAAAGATTACATTACAGGAAAAACATTTGAAAGCTATGGAAGAAGAATCTGAACAGAAACGTAAATCTGATTTGGATAAGATTAAAGAAACAGAACGAGAAATTGCAAGACTAAATAAAGAGATAGATAATCATCAGAAAACAGTTGATATACTTTTCAAGTCTATTAAAGATAAGACTTCCGTTGAAAAGAAAAACCAAGAGCTGGATAATTATCGTTCACAGATAGCAAAGAACCTGAGAAAGTTTACCAGAGATAAAAAGTTCTTTGAGGATAAAGAAAACTGTCCAACTTGTGAGCAGGATATTGATGAAGAATTTAAAGAGGGTAAGTTGAAAGAAGTTGACAAGGGTATTGATGAAATGAATTATGGTCTGGGTCAGATTGAAAAGGAAGTCACAAAAGTATATAATAGGTTAGGAGAGATATCCAAGTGTACTCAAAAGATACAAAAAGAAGAAACACAGGTAGTACAAAAGTTAAGTAATATTCAGGCTCATAATTCTTTTATACATAAGTTAAGTTCTGATTTAGAATCTTTTCAAGTTGAGATTAAAAAAGAATCTATGAATGTATTGCATAAGGAATTTGAAGATTCTAAATCTACAAGGTTTCAATATGTAGAACAGAAATTTTATTATGATGTATTGAGTAATATATTGAATGATACTGGTATCAAAACACGAATTATTAAGAAGTATTTACCAGTTATTAATAAGCATGTAAATGATTATCTTAAGGATATGGATTTCTTTGTGAATTTTCAATTGGATGAGAATTTTCAAGAAACCATTAAGAGCAGACATAGGGATCAGTTTTCTTATTATTCTTTTTCAGAAGGAGAGAAAAAACGTATTGATATAGCTTTGTTATTGACATGGCGAGATATAGCATCTATGAGAAATTCTGTTAATGTGAATCTTCTTATATTAGATGAAGTGTTTGATGCGAGCTTAGACCAAGCTGGTGTGGATGATTTGATGAAGTTGTTTAACATATTGAAGAACACTAATTTATTTATCATATCACATAAGTTGGATATACTTGATGATAAGTTTC
This sequence comes from uncultured archaeon, assembly GCA_937890045.1. Next base: position 10,949 of record CALBXV010000691.1, on the reverse strand, counting down.
CAGATAAGTTAATAGTAGAAAAAGTTAAAAACTTTACACAGGTAACACAAGAATGAAACAGAGTAAATTTCAGAGTTTGATAGAATCGTTTACCACAGTTATATCTGGTTTCTTTGTGGCTCTTGCTGTACAGTTGTTAATTTTTCCTTTGTATGATATAGAGATTACTTTATTTCAGAATGTTCAGATAGTAATGATATTGACTGTTACATCTATTATTAGAGTGTATATTGTACGAAGATGTTTTAATCGGGGAAAGTAATTAAGTTAATAGTAGAAAAAGTTAAAAACTTCACACAGGTAACCAGAGAATGAAATATTTAATTATCATATTGTTGTTAGCATTTAATTCATATGCATATGCATGGCCGAATAGAGTTGTTATGGATTTCGCACCAATATATTTAAGTAATTTAAAAATTACAGTAATAGAAAATTCTAATGGTGATTTTATAATAACAGATGTTAGAAAGTTGAGTGCCTTTAGAAGATGGAGTATTCATAAAGGGGACATTATTTTAGAAATGAATGGAAAAGATATTACAATATATAATTTGATGGCATTAATGCCCAATGATGAACCCAAGTTTAAAATATTAAAAAAAGATGGGAAGATTACATTGAATCAAATAAATTTGAAACATAATGTATTTTTCCCACCAAATTATTCGGAATTAAAATAATGCCTTTATATAGTTATCATTGTGAACAATGTGATGAAGTTTATGAAAATATGAGAAGTATAAAACAAAGAGATGTTAAGTTGATATGTCCTCAATGTAAAGAGTCATGTAGTCGAATACTCGATTTATCTTCTTTTCAGTTGAAAGGTGGCGGTTGGTATAAGGATGGATATAGTAGTAAGACAATAAAAAAAGAGGAGAAAGAGGAATGAAATTTATAGCAGTATTAATGATGCTAGTGTTTGTTGGATGTGCTTCTGAAAGACCTAGTAGAACTAGTTCACAAATTTTAACACCTGATCAACTTCGTATGCATATGGGAATTAATTTAGACGAAAGAGATGATTATGATGGACATTCTACAATTGATAGTTTTAGAATAGGTCTTGGTTGGAATCTATAATGGTTAAAAAAATGATATATGCTACAATGATTACTACTCTTTTATTTGGTTTATTTTTTATTATTGATCCGTTTAAGTGGTGGCCGATAGATCATCTTGTAGGTAAAGGAAAAATACCATGTATTAAAGAAAGCACTAAACCCAGTTGTACGGGAAAAATTAATTTTTTTTAATAAACCTTGACAAGTGGATATTCAAATCTTATAATATCTATAGTAGCATATAATAATAATTTAAATGGAGTATAAAAAATGACTAGTTTAATTAAACACAATGACCTTTTTAATGACATCTTTCCTACATGGACAAACTGGGATCGTTTTGACAACTATCTTATGAATAATGACCCGTGGACTACTAGTGTAGGACATAGACCAACTAATAAGTATCGTTGGAATGAAACTGATAATTCTTATACATTGGATATTGTTATGCCAGGAATGACTAAGAAAGATATTGATCTTACATTCAAAGATGGTACACTTTCTATCAAATGTAAGAAAGAGGTATCTGATTCAGATTCTCAGTTTTATGGTGTAAAAACGGATCAGTCTTTCCGTAATTTTCCAAGAGGCGTCAATGCTGACAAAGTAACAGCTGAGATGAAAGAAGGTATTTTGTATATCGTTTTACCAAAGAAAGAGCCAAATAAGGGCAAAACGATAGACATTAAGTGATAAGTACTTGTAAATAAAGGGGTTATGGACACAAATCTGTAACCCCTTATTTTACAACGAGTTACAAATATCTTTATAACTTCTTTAAATACAACAACTTACAGGCTATCTTTTTCCTTGTATAAGTTCCTCTATTATGAGATAATAGTTACATAATTTAATGAGGAAATTTTATATGATGAAAATTGAGAGTAAAGAAAAGTTGGCAAAACTGTTGGCAACTGAGGATTTAGATGTTCAGCACCAACAGGTTGAGACTGCTTACTTTGACGTAAAGAGCCGTACGCTTATTCTTCCGACATGGAAGGATATGCCAAACCATCTTTATGATCTTCTTGTAGGTCATGAAGTTGGCCACGCATTATTCACACCTGCTAGTCAAGACCGATTGACTAAAGCTTACAAGAAAACTTCCAAGGCTTGCATCAATATATTAGAAGATGTAAGAATCGAAAAATTAGTCAAGAACCGATATCCGGGTTTGAGAAAGCAATTCTTTTCTGGCTACCAACATCTTATTGAAAAAGATTTCTTTGGTATATCTAAACGACCTATCTCTGGAATGAATATTTTGGATAAGATCAATCTCTTTTTCAAAATTCCAAACACAGTCAATATTGAGTTTAATGATATTGAACAATCTTTTATTGATAAGATAGAAGTTGCAAAGTCTTTTACAGATGTGGAAGTAATTGCTGAAGAAATTTATTCTTATGCAAAGGAAGAACAAGAGAAAGAAGAACAAGCTGGTGATGATGAAAATTCTAAACCACAATTTTCTGATGAAAAAATGGAGGGGGTTTTTGAAGAATCTGATGAAACGGAATCTGGTGAAAGTGAAAGTGAAGATGGTGATGTCGATATAGATGAAACAGAAAAGGCAGAAGGTGAAGGTGAAGAAACACCAATTGATGAAGATCAAGATGCTTTTGATAGATATATGAATGATGATTCATCTAAACCAGAACCGGTTGATAGTATTCCAGAACCTGAAGAAAACAAACATTCAAAAGACGCAGTTCGTAGTACTACTTATGAATATTTTCAGGAACGATTGGATGGTTTGGTTGATAAAACAGTTGAGAATTTTTATTTAACAATTCCAGATAAGGCTAACTTGAAAGATGCCGTAGTTGATTATAAAGTTGTCCATAAGAATATTGATGATTTTTATGGTGATAAAGAAAAAAATCCAAAGCAATGGGATTGTTGGGATAATGAAAAGTTTAATGCTCTCAAGAAAGCTGTTTATGATAGGGGCCGAGCAACTCTTAATAAGTTTAAGAAGGATTCTATTAAGACTGTTAATCATATTGCTATGGAGTTTGAACGCAAGAAAGCAGCTGATGTATATAAGAAAGTAATGGTTACAAAAACTGGTGTTTTAGATACCAACAAGTTGTTTTCTGCTAAGTATAATGATGATGTTTTTAAGAAGAGCGTTCGTATGCCAGAAGGTAAGAATCATGGTTTGGTGATGATTATTGATTGGTCTGGTTCTATGTCTGATAATATCTTTGGATGTATCAAACAGGTTATAGAACTTTCATTCTTTTGTAAGAAAGTAAATATTCCATTTGAAGTATATAGTTTTACAGAGGATGATTCGGATAAACAAATTTCATTTCATTATAAGCATAATGATCTGGTTGTAGATTGTCGGGTGCGATTGCGAAATTATCTGTCAAGTCGTATGAATGCTAAAGACTATAATAATGGTTTGTTGAATATGAGTATCCTTGCAAATCGTTTTCAACAAAATATGCAATACTCGAGCTATGATCGATTTCATTATTATCCATGTCCTAATGAAGATGAGCTTCATGGTACTCCATTGTGCGGTGCAATAATGTTGTCTGAGCATGTTATTCGTAAGTTCCGAAAAGATAATAATCTACAATGTGTTCATGTTACTTTCTTAACAGATGGCGAGGCAAGTGGTTCAGTATATAGGTATGATATTACAAAAGATACTGAGGCGGCTCGAAGGAAAAGTCGTGATGAAATGTATAAAGATAATGTTAATTATTATATTAAAGATACAAAGACTAAGAAAAATCATCTTATTATGAAAGGTGGGTTTTTTGGTAGAGGTGGTTTTCTTACTCCAGCACTTTTGGATATCGTAAAGGAACGTCTTGGGATTAATATAGTTGGGTTTTTCATTCTTAACAACTTTAATAATAGACAATTGTGGAGATATGTTCCAAAACAAAAACACGCTACATATGCGGCAGGTCAAGAATATTTTAAAAAGTGGGTTACTAAAGTAAAGAATGATGGATGGTTTTTTAAAACAGAATGTGGTTATGATGAATATTATGTTATTAGAGGAACTGATTTAAAGAAGGACTTTGACGCAGACCTTAATGTAAAACCAGAAATGACAGCTCATAGAATGGCACAGAATTTTATGAAGAAAAACAACGCATTTAAGACCAATAGGATCATATTGAGCAGATTCATTGATCTAATTACTGATAATACAACAGTTTAGAAGCCACATTGTTCCTTGTATTGGGGACTAAAATTTGCTATAATAGTAGTATAAATGATTGATAATTAGGAGCTATATATTATGAACAATCGCGAAAAGTTTAAAGAAGCAATTATTAAAAAGTTTGGTAACATGAACTTTACCAAAGTAAGTGCAAAGGCAATTGCTGAAGAAATTGGTTTGAATGAAAGCCAGTTTAGAACAATTTCTACTCATGTATTGCGTCATGTGAAAGTTGATAAAGGCATCTATGCTTTCCCGGCAGAACACACCTTTGGCTCTGGTAAAAAAACAGTTAAAGCTTCACCAGCAGTTGTGAAAGCTGAGAAGAAAAAAACTCTGCAAAGTGATATGGATGTAATTTCTTCTACTGATGAAGTTGCACAAAAGTGGGAGAAGAAAGCAAAAGAAGCTAAGGCCTCTTTTGAAAAACCAAAAACTGTTTCTAAGCCAGCAGTAAAAACCAAATCAAATACTGTTTCACTTATTCCAAAGAGTGATCCTCAATATGTTACTTGGGGGCATTTCAAAGACATTAAAACTATTATTGGAAGTAAGATTTTCTATCCAGTATTTGTTACGGGACTTTCTGGTAACGGCAAGACTTCTATGATTCATGAAGTTTGTGCTAAATTAAAACGTGATTTGGTTCGTGTAAACATTACAGTTGAAACTGATGAAGATGACCTCTTGGGTGGTTTTCGTTTAGTTGATGGTGAGACTGTTTGGCAAGACGGTCCTATGATTAATGCGATGCGTAATGGTTCAGTTGCGTTGGTAGATGAAATTGATTTGGCTTCTCATAAGATCATGTGTCTACAACCGGTGCTTGAAGGCAAACCAATCTATCTTAAAAAGATTAATGAAGTGGTTTATCCAGCACCAGGTTTTACTGTAATCGCAACAGCTAATACTAAGGGCAAGGGTTCTGATGACGGTCGTTTCATTGGTACTAACATATTGAATGAGGCATTCTTGGATAGGTTCTCTGCTACGTTCTATCAAGAGTATCCAACTACTAAAATGGAAACAAAGATACTCAAGAAGCAATTTGCTATGCGTGAACTGGATGAGGATGAGTTTGTTGATAAGTTGGTTCGTTGGGCTGACGTTATTCGTAGGTCTTTTAAAGAAGGTGCTGTGGATGAAATTGTTACTACACGACGCCTGATTGATATTACAAAGTCGTTCTCAATCTTTAATGATAAGTTGAAGGCAGTAGCAATGTGTCTTGAACGATTTGATGATGAAACAAAAGAATCATTTACGGATCTTTATACTAAGATTGATGCAGGTGTATCAATAGAAGATTTAAATCCGAGTGATGAAGAGCAGGAAGAAGTTAAGATTGAAGAAACAAAAGAAGAAGTACCATTCTAAGGAGAACAAAATGACTTTTATTTATTATGTATTAATATTGATGTTGACATATATTGGCCCAGCATATGCTGAGTTTGATATTATTGAAGAAAATGTCGGAGAAGTTGAGCAGTCAATCCCTGATAGAAACAAAGTAGCAGATGATTTAGAACTTCATGCTCAAAATGATATTGTTGTTGGTGAGCTACCATCAGGTAAGATTAAAATCTATACTGATATGACTCATTCAACTACAATAGAAGTTGATAAACAAGATTGTTCTATTATGAGAAAGAAAGATGACAGTCTTGCACTTGGTTGGAAGTTCGGTGGTTTGATGTGGGGATTTGGGCCAGAGATTAAAATTGGACATAGTTCTGGTGTAGAATGGAAATCTGATGTTCAACGCATGGTAGCTGAGTATCAAGAACTTTGTACCCAGTTTAATACGGGTAGACTATCACAACAAGAATATCAGCAAGAGAAAGCCGATATTATTAAACGTGGTTATGCTTATGCCCAAGAACTTGAGAAACGATTTAAACAAAAGAAAGATGATATGTTTAAAGAAATGGATGATGGAAAATATATTCATTTGCAAAACACACGGTTTTATGAAGGATGTTGTTATTATAATAACAAATCAGAGGAAGCTGTTGTGGCTGTAGAACCAAATAGATACTATAATGATTATGATGATGGTGGTTTAGCAATTTTAAATACACCATTACATTCTGCTGGTAATCAATGGTTTGCAGAACGAAGAGCAATCGCAAAGTTATATGAAAGACAAAATGAACGTGTGATGTTTAATAGTAGGATGAAAAGTATGAGAAGAAATAATGGTGTTAGATGGAATGTTTATGTAAATAGTAACGGCAACTGGAATATTGGAATAGGAGGATGGTAGTATGCCAAGAGAATTATTGAAGTTTAGGGAAGGTGATTGTGGTTTAAAGATTAAGAAGGATGGATCAATAGAAGTTGCTGGTGTGGATGAAGCAGGTGGGATGATTGACAACACGGGTAAAGTTAATCCAGCACTTTTGTTTGCAGCTGCATGGGCAAGAAAAGATCAGAAAGTCTTTGAAGCATTGATACAGAATTTTAAAGATGCTGTTGGGGAAGGGTTTTTTGGTAACGAAGCACAAACAGATTATAAGAAAGCTCTTAAAGCACAGGAAGAACATACTAAGAATTTACAAGAACAAAATATAGCAGTTAAAGAACCTGCTGTTCCATTTATGAAACCAGCAGATACAGTTGATTATAATGTTGAGCAACCAGTTGATGAAGGAGTAACTAATGAAGATAAGTAATAATACTTTGGATATATTAAAGAACTTCTCTGAGATTAATCAGTCAGTTTTAATTAAGACAGGAAAGAAACTCAAGACTGTTTCTACATTGAAGAATATTCTTGCTCACGCAGAAGTGGAGGAGGACTTTCCACAAGACTTTGCTATCTATCAGTTGAATGAATTTATTGGTGTATTGAGTACAATGAATGATCCTGATTTAACATTCCATGATAAGTATGTAATGTTATCTCAAGAGAACGGAGCTTGTACGAAGTATTTTTATGCAGAGCCATCAGTAGTGGTATCACCAGAGAAAGATATTAAGATACCCTCTGAGGAGATTAACTTTACTTTAACAGAGAATCAATACAATGATTTGTTAAAGATGTCAAGCATACTTCAATTGAATGATATCTTGGTTAAGGGTTGTCCAAAATCTAATGGTATTTATATAGCTGTAACTAATAAGAAGAATGATACATCAAATGATTATTCTGTTAAGGTTGGTGAAGGAGTTGATGAACCATTTAAGATGTATTTCAAAACAGAGAATCTTAAAATGGTTGTGGGTGATTATGATGTATTTATTTCAAGTCAGGGTATATCTTATTTCAAAAACAAGAAAGATAATCTGGAATATTGGATTGCATTAGAACCGGATTCTAAATACGGAGAGTAATATGTTTTACGTTTTTCCAAAGGCAATCCCATTTGACGAAGATGTAGGAGTATATTGTGACAGTTATAGAATGGACAAGTGATACAATCACAATGATTAAAGCGATTAGTTTAGTTTCAGTTATTATGTGGATTTTATATTTATGTAAAGGTGATAATACAAATGAATGATATTTTATGGGTCGAAAAATATAGACCAAAGATGGTAGAGAATTGTGTATTACCAGATAATACACAAAAAGTTTTTTCAGAGATAGTTGAAAAGGGTGAGATACCGAACCTTCTTCTCACCGGGAGTCCCGGGATAGGAAAGACTACAATAGCCAAAGCTTTGTGTAACCAGCTAGAGTGTGACTGGCTGATGATAAATGGTAGTGATGAAGGTCGTATGATTGACACCTTGAGAACTACCATTACTAACTTTGCGTCTACTGTAAGTCTATCAGGTGGGAAGAAGGTGCTTATTATTGATGAGGCTGATTACATGAACCCCGAATCAGTCCAACCAGCCATGAGGGGTTCTATCGAACAGTTCGCACAGAACTGTCGTTTCATCTTCACTTGTAACTTTAAGAATCGAATCATACCAGCATTACATTCCAGATGTAGTGTAGTCGATTTCAAGATTAAGAAAGATGACAAACCAGTATTAGCTCAAAGATTTTTAAAGATAGCAACTGGTATCTTGGATAATGAAACAGTTAAGTATAAACCAGATGTAGTTGCACAGTTAATTATGAAACACTTTCCAGATTTCAGGAGAGTGATAAACGAGTTACAGAAGCATTCTGTAGGTGGAACGATAGACGAAGATATTCTCACACAAGCATCTGAGGAGAATCTTAAAGAGTTGTTTGTTGCATTGAAGAAAAAAGATTTTACATCCATGAGAAAGTGGGTGGCTGAGAATATTGATAACGATCATGTTCGATTGTATCGTCAAATCTATGACAGTCTATATAGTAAGTTTGAGAAGAAAAGTATCCCACAAGCAGTATTAACGATTGCAGATTACTCTTATAAAGCTGCGTTCGTTGCAGACCAAGAGGTGAATATGGTTGCTTGTTTAACAGAGATGATGATGGAGTGTGAGTTTGTATAACTTTTTCCTTGTATTTGGAAAAGAGTTGTGTTATTATAGTAGTGTGTTAATTGATAATTAAGGAGTATTATATTATGACAGGCAGAGTTAAAAAGAAAGTATCTACACCTAATAGAAAGACGCGTCGTGCAGTTAGTAGTGTTACACGCAAGTCAAAGACAAAGAAAGTATCATTAGATAATTGGAATCTTTCTTATACGATTGATCGTTCAAAAAATAAGTATAAAAACTCTAAGTTAAAGCTCAAAGAACGGATTGCTATACCAATATATTCATGTGATGTTGAATCTTTTAATGAAGAGCAAATTCGTGATACGTTATTAGTTGAATTTTCACAAGACGAACTTAATGATGCACTTAATTGTCCAGATAATATTGATTATAGTACTCACCCAATAGTAGTTAAAAAGTATTATGATAAATCCAAGAAGAAATGGAGATATAGAATATTTGATGGCCATCATCGCTTAACAGCATATTTGCATAATAATTATTTTGAAATTGTTGTAGATGTTATTGAAGAAGAAAAGGGGTGTAATGCAAATCATGTAGCCGCATTAAAACATAAGTTGAATAATCATAATGCTGCAGCTGGCAATGGTAACGCAGATTGGTTGAAAACTATTAAACTTTCTTTGCAAAGAGAATGGAGTGGTAGTTTTGAAAATATTAATCGTACGGATATAGAGAAAACTTATGATTCTTTTATGCGCGATTTTATTATACCAATTGGTGTTAGACCTCCAGCACCATCTGTTCGTGACAAAATCATTGTACAACTTTTGTCTTATTTTGCTCAGTTTTCTGAAGATATAAATGAAAAGAATGGTTGTTATACTCATTACCATGATAAACAACATTCTTGGAAGAAAGCACAAAGTACAGCTTATCTTCTTTCCAAGTTACATACAAAATTTCCAGATGCTCATGCTCCGTATGGTGGTACTAAACAAACGACTCATCATGAGTGTGAAATTTTCAATCAGGGTCATTTGATTTTTGATACTAAATCAGTCACAGATGCTTTTTTTAATGGTACAGCGGCATTTACTAAAAATTTTCATAGATATAATAATACTTATCCTTGTTTATTGACAGTATTGATTACTAAATCTGGTTTGACCAAAGCAGAAGTAAAGCAAGAAGGTTTGAGGATAATGAAACTTGTTAATGACCGGATAGATAATTTATTTTTACAAATGCAAGCACAATGGCATGGTAATGCATCAGAGAGTCAATTAAAGCAATGGAAACGAGATTTAAAGAAATGTTTTCGTTTTGGTTGGAGAACACCACATTTTAGTGGAGAGAAAGGTTTGATTGATATTGTAACTGGTAAGCCGTTTGTTTTTCCGAAGTCATGGATTAAAACACGAAAAGTATGGTTGCAGAATGAGGAAATAGATAATGAAGAATAATTTAACATCAGAAATTCTTTCTTTTAAGAATTTTTATGATAAAGAAAGACATTTAGAATGTATGGAACAAATGGATTCAGATGTTTTTTATAATGTGATTGATTATTGTGAAAAAAGTAGAAAAGGATATGGAAATCTTATAAACTTTTGGGCCATCATTGATATAACTCAACAATATTATGATGATGTTGATGCAGCTGGAAAAGAAGGTAAACATATACATCCAAGTGATTCACATAGATTAACTGATCTTGTTTATGAAATAACAAAAAATTGTAGTAATACAAATATTAATTCTTTATGGTCTAATGAAGGTTGTGGGTGGACATTAGAAGCAAAATTAATATGGGATAATAGAAAGAAAGGTTTAACAAAGAGTCAACTGGGTCTTGCGCCAGATCATTTTAATACACCACAGGGTTCATGTTCTATTAACTTTAAACTTTATGAGTATGACGGTATTGAATTAAGTTATAGTGAATTAATGCAAGTATGTCTTGAATGGACTAAGATTCGGTTTACTACTAAAAAACAAAATGCAAAACTTATAATAGGTAAAGATGAGTATGGTTATCAAGATGGATTGTATCGACTGCACCATTTTGATGTAGTTGATAATTATGGTAATCGTGTTAATCCAGATCAAACATGGCATTTGTATCTTCCAAAACATGAAAGGACAAAGATTTGGATACCACATACAGCAACAGATAATTCTATAAAAGAAATTTCTGATTTATATTGTAAGGAGGATTATGAATAAATTGAGATACTCAGAAATGTTTTACTCACTTCAAGGAGAGGGAAGGTACGTTGGTGTGCCTTCCCTCT
>CALBXV010000690.1 GCA_937890045.1 uncultured archaeon | reverse complement strand
CCACTATCAGCCTTAGGGGACTGGGTGGGTCAAGAACTTTAGTTCTTATGGATGGCAGAAGATTACCGGGTTCGCCTCATTTAGGAGGTTCTGGTGCTGCTAATATTAATATGATACCGACAGTTTCAGTAGATCGTATTGAAATAATGCCTGACGGAGCTTCAGCAATCTACGGATCTGATGCGATTGCGGGTGTGGTCAATGTTATCACTAAGAAAGGTTTTGATGGTATGGACATCCAAGTCAGAACTGGTGATAGATCCAGAGATGATGGGATGGAGATGGCTCTGTCAATGCTTTTTGGAGCTACCAATGAAAAAGGTTACGTCACTGTTGCGCTTGAGCACGATGAAAGAGACGAAATTTATCTTAAAGACAGATGGTATACAGCTGCTAGGGCTGACGACAGCAACGGCGATGGCGTAATTGATCTGTACTTTGAAACTTATGGACTGAGTTGGTATTCAAGAAACTTGGCTGATCCTGTAACGGGAAACATTGCTGCAGCACCAACTTGTGAAGGTAATATAGATGGATCTACAACTCCTTGGTGGGGACCTAATTTTGGTGGAGCAGCTTTTGGACAAGGTGCTACAACAACTGGTTCTTATCCAGGTGCGCAACCTAGAGGTATTTGTGGATACGCTTGGGCGGATATCATGGTTCAAGAAGCTGGTTTATTTAGAGATACGTTCACCTCAAATGTTGAACATGAAATTAACGACAGCTTAACTTTTTACAGCAGAGCTTCTTTCGTAAGAAATGAATCAGTGGGCCGTTATGCGCCTCCTGCTGCAAGTTATCCTGGTATTCTACCTTCGGATCCTGCTAACCCTTATGACGTACCTGTTACTGGGTACTGGAGATGGACAGAAATTGGAAACAGAGGCATGCACTTTGTTGACCAGTCATCTGATTGGGTTGGTGAGATTAGATATGAACCAACGGATAATGTTGAGGTTAGTGTCAGTCACCAAGTTAATAAATTTTATGGTACTGATATAGGTAGATATTACCTCGACTATGCTGGTCTTGCTTCTAACCTATATTACGACACACCTTTTGGATCTGCGGATGGTCTTTATGCTCTGTCTGCAACAACTGTAGTCGAGTATGACAATCACTATGAGAAAACAGATATTATTGCTCAAATCAGCGATCTTTTTGAACTCCCTGGTGGTTCTGCAGCTATGGTTGTGGGCTACGAAGGATTTGATAATATCTACTCTGCTCAATATGACAAGCACTCAGAAGGTGGCTATGTTGGTGGTTCAGCTGGTAACTCAGGAGAGGGAACTAGATCGGTAGATTCATACTTTGCTGAAGTCCTATTCCCTGTAGCGAATGGTCTTGAGGTGAATGCTGCTGTTAGAAGTGATGATTATTCTGACGTGGGAGGAAATGATTCCTTCAAAGTTGGCGTACTCTGGGAAGGTAATAAAGGCACCTCTATAAAAGCTAATACTGGAACGGGCTTTAGGGCTCCTACCATGGATACTTTGTATGGGGTTACAACCTTTAGTGCTAATACAGCAACTGACTACTTAGCTTGTGCTAACGCTGGAGTTTCGCAAAGTGAATGTGCTTCAAAGCAGGTATCAACTTTGATCACTTCAAATCCTAATCTTGGAGCTGAAAGTTCAGACTCAACTGTTTTCAGCATTTCTCAAGATTTGGGTGAATTAACACCTGCTTTAGAGAACGTGAGTGTGAGACTTGACTGGTACAACATTGCTATGGAAGACTTAATTTCTTCTGTCTCTACGCAAGATGTACTTTATTCTGACTTTACTAACGGCAATCTTTTAACTAATAATTATGAGTATTATGCTTCTGGTGGGCTTAAGGGAGATGGTTCAGCTGCTGGAGCACCTGTAGGTACTGGTACTAGTTCTGCCTGTCCTGCTGGCGCAGCATATTACAAGAGAATGGGTACTTCACCTGCTCTTTATACTATTAGAAGTTGTGCTAACGGAAGAATAGACTATGTTGGTGCTAGTTATGCTAACCAAGGAGAATATGAAGTTGAAGGTTATGATATCTTCGTTGATTACACTGTCGAATTCGGCGGTGGAGACTTAGACGTTACCCTCGAGTATTCTCACGTGACTGATTACGGCGGAGCTCCATTTATTGGTAGTAGCGCTCATCAGAACAACGCTGGGTTTAATGGACTACCTGAAGACAGGTATAACCTGCTTTTAAACTACACTTGGGGTAATTACGGAATAGGGATAACCAATCGTCATATTGGTGATTTCGCTTTCAACTCCAACTGTGCAGATGATGCGGATGGTGGTCTTTGTACAAAGGCCGGTCCTTATCAAGACAAGTATGACACTATAGATATTCAAGCCAGAGCTGACTTCGGTAAGTATGGCACGATTAGTATAGGTGTTATCAATGCTTCTGATAAAGATCCTTTACCTGATAAAGGTGGTGTGAACTACGATGCTTACACTGGTCTTTATGACAATAGAGGTAAAGTAACCTACCTTAGATGGAAGATTAGTCTGTAATCTCATCAAATGAAAAAGAAGGGCGATTTTAAATCGCCCTTTTTTTTAGTAAGTGGATCTCAATTATTAAAAATTGATAAGTGTTAAAATAGATTGCTTCTCTACCACTAATATTTCTAATCTATGAAACAAATTAAAGTTGTCTCTTTATTCTTAGTTTTAATCTTAAGTGCTTGTGGGGGCACAGAGTCAAAAGTAGATTCTGCTCTTGAAGAACAGATACTTTATTTCGGTAATGGTACTGAGCCTAAAGATTTGGATCCTCACACAGTAACAGGTGTCCCTGAGAGCCATATCCTGATGGCTTTGTTAGAAGGTTTAGTTACCCGACACCCAGAAGGCTTAGATCCTTTACCAGGTGTGGCAAGTAGTTGGGATATTTCTAAAGACGGTAAAACTTATACTTTTAATTTAAGAGACACTGCTGTTTGGTCAAATGGTGACCCAGTAACTGCTTCAGACTTTGTTTGGGCTTGGGAAAGGATGCTTACCCCTTCATTAGGTTCTAAGTATCCTGATATGTTATACGATGTTGTTAATGCAGAAGAGTTTAATCAAGGGATCATTACTGACTTCACTAAGGTAGGTGTTAAAGCACTTAGCACTCAACAACTTTTAGTTAAATTAAAGAATCCAGCTCCTTATTTTCTTGGGCTATTGGCACATTACACTACTAGACCTGTTCACAGACCCACTATTGAAAAGTTTGGTGAAATAGATACCTTGGGAAG
>CALBXV010000689.1 GCA_937890045.1 uncultured archaeon | reverse complement strand
GTGTCTCCTTTGTGGACGATACCCCTTCGGCCAAGAAGGTTGCCGATTTGCAAGCTTCTTAGTCCGTTCAGACAGTTCAGAGTTTGATCTCTGTAACTCTGCACAGTCAAACTCAAGTTCCTTCACCCTAGCGGTGAGTGTCGAAACTTCGTTTTCTAGAAATGCTTCATTCCTAGTATTCATAACTTAGACTCCTCTATAAGTTTCAATAATAGTATTCTATACTTCTCAACAGGAATTGTCAAGAACCCTTTGTAATTATCCATAAGTTTTTTTAAATCCCCCCATATAAAATCTTCAGCCAGTTCTTTATTCCAATTATCAACATAGGAAACCAATTCATTTAATATGATAAGAGTTTCCAATGATACTCTTTTACCAAGATATTCCTGTAATAGTTTTGGATGGCTGTTAGATTTAACTTCAAATAAAGGTTGAAACTCATTTACTAATGGGCGCATTTCATCTGTAAAGATTGTATAAAAATTCTGTTTCCTGTACAACCATTCTTCATATATCTTGTCAGAAAATCGTGCAACATAACCAGTTGGTTCCTTGATAAAATTTGCTACCAGATAGTTGTGTACATCTTCAAAATTGGAATATTTCTTAGATAGTCGAGCAAAGAAAAGTCTATCCTTACGTTTAAAAATAGAATCCCTCTTAATACGAGTCTTCCCCCCATACTTAAAATAGTTATAATTGGATTTGCTAAAGTGTGCTTTTAATGCACAATACTCCAAATAAACGTCAATTGGACCCATAACTCATTAAACTGGTAGTTGTGCTTGTTTTGGAAGAAAATTTAAATCTCTAGCGTTTGCTTCAATCTTTTGTTTTAACCCTTTTGAAATAAGACGACCAACGGCATCTGGTTCAATACCTTCTTTATTACAATACCATAAAACTGCTTCCATGTGGGTTATCTTTTTTTCTTTTGCTATATTTTCTATAACTATGGTAAAATTTTTGGGAGTATTTAACATCATATATATCTCTCCTGTCATTATATAAGTTGTGGGACTAACCGTAGGCCCCACACGCACTAATTAGGAAGTGACCCCCGTGTGTTCTCTAGGCCGAAGAGAATAAATGGTTTTACTTTGAAGGCCTCCAAACCCACACACATATTCATATATTATTGTCCTTTTGTCTCATATCCAAAACGATAGTCTTACTTGTCGTTTCTTCGGACTAAAATTAAACTCGCCTTAGTGCGTTAGTTTAAAGTGGGGTTATTCTGTTACTAGGAAACCCCAAAAACCCTACTCATTTCTTACGCAGTGCGTAGAGCTGCATAACCGGCAGCAACAACAGAACGAAGCGGTGTACCTATACGATACTTCATATAAGTTTCACCGTCATAAGACGATACACGCTTGTTCAAGAAGATAGAATAACCTTCTGAACGTAGCTTGTTGATAACCGCACGAACATTCTTGACGCCATAGCGTGCCGAAATCTGTTTTGCGGTAAGTTCTGCACCATTCTCTAATGCAGCTGCGACCTTAGCGGTCTGGGTAGTAGTAGTCATAATTAAACATCTCCTTATCATGACAAATTTGAATTACCCCATTGGTAATTCTTAAAGTGAGCCCGTTGGGTAATAAGGTGGAGCTCATACCCCATGAGAACTTATGCTGCTAGAGCATAATCCTCAATTGCCCAATTATCGTTGGCAATTGTAATTTTAACCTATAAGGCGGTCAATCCACAGTTCTCCACTTCTCTATTCACCGTCAGTCGATCCTATTTCGCCCCCATCAGAAGTACAGGGTCCAGAGAGACTCTACCGGCAAGCACTCCCAACTCTGGTCGGTAGCTACGTCGCTTTATATTAGACAGTTTACCGATTTTTATTTTCACTTTTATCCATTCTCTTTCGCGTATGAGGGATAATTAGCGCCAAAGACATTTCCCTGATTCCTGTACTTATGGTGGAGGCGGAGGGTATCGCACCCTCGTCCTGCCCGACTTTCAATCCGCATCAACGAACTGTAACTATATTTATACCATATTGAAGGCCTTTTGTCAATACCCTTTTTTCACTTTTTCTTCATAACAATGTTTACACATTCCACCATTTTCATCACGTTCTTTTGGGGTAATAGGAGACTCACAGGCCACACAATCTATCAGATATGAACGGATTTTCTGCTGATAATCATAACTTTTTTCTAAGTCTTTAGACCACGGCATTTAATAGCTCTTTTGTAAGATGTAAATTTTTATATTTTAAGACGTTTTCCGTCATACTATTTATTGATTCTTTTAAAAGAGCACCATATGTTTTTACTATTTGTGTTAGAGGATGTGTAGTCACATTTATCAAAAACAGTGCTGTTTTACCCTCAGTAATCGCCATAGTCCGTTCATGTTCCACACGAAACCATAAATGGTCTAATGTGTCATATGATGGACGGTTGTGTATAGGATGGTTGCTGAGTGTTCTTAGTGGGGATATACCCCATGTATAACGGTGATAACACTTGTTACTAGTCATTGCCCTCATAATGTTGTCACTTGCCTTGCGTAATCTCTCACTGTCTGGTACAGGGTTGTGTAGTTCAGATAGAGTCTTTCCCTGTTTATCACCAGCGTTCCAGCCACTCGCAAACGCAACAAAGCACGCTTCAAGTCTACCTTCATGCATAATCAGTATATCATCTTCTACATCCAGACCGAAATCAACGATGTTATTATACTTCTTTGTTATACCCAATGCGGCTGTTGTTTTGTTTACTAGATCAGTTTCCTTTGCCGTATTTGTCTCAAACCAAACATTTTGGCCTAAGGTATCCAATTCTTTTCTTCGTTCTTGAAGAATGTCCTTATTCATTTTATCTAAGTGAAATTTCGTCTGAGTGTACTTTTCAAAGGAAGGTTTCATAGTAAAGGGTATTTTAACAATTTGGTCAATAGGTATCATTACATTACCACGATCCACCCTCAGAGTCTTTTTCTAAGTATTTTTGTTTCGCAAAATAATAGAGTTCAAAATCAGTATCTTCATCATCGTGAGTGACCCCACGGATAATAGCTGCAGTACCTACTTCTGCAAGTTTCTTTTCATAGTTATCAAGTTTTTCTTGCATTTCTTGAGTATAGGGAACTTCATAGGATACCGGAACATTTTTTCCTTCTTTTGTAATTGGTATAATCCAAAGATAAATAATCGCTAACTCTTCTGCAATATGGTGATGAACTACAAAAAACTCTTTTGGTAAGTCTTTTTTAGTGGGAGTTCCTAGAAGGTCGGTGTATGTATAAATTATACTTGTTGCAATAAAAAATGATAAAGGAATAAACACAAGTAACCATACTTTTCTTTTTAACAAGGTTATCATTGTTCCTAAGCATAACACCACAAAAAACACCATTGTAAGAAGTACTAAATCTAATTCCATTATCATGGGGCTGCCCGAGGTTCAAGTGGTCGTCCACCGCTATCCAAGTTTAAGTTTCTTTGTCTGTCACTAGGTTCGCGGGGTTCAAACTCAGAACGATTTCTAAGAGTGTTTATAAAAAGCTTCTCAATTGTATTTGTTTTGACGATATCTCCTGCTTGATTGAGAGTAAACCGTCGTACAGTAAGTTCTTGGCCCTGATGAGTTAATAATATATCTTCTTCCCACATTAATCTGTAAGGATTTATTCTTAACATTGTGACTTTAACCGAAGCGTTTCCATCAGTACGTTTTGTATACAAATGTACATTAACAACATATTCGCCTTTTGTCCATCCACGAAATGTAGCTACCTCTCTATTTAACTCTATAACTTGTCGTGTCCCGTCTGGTAAATAAATGATATCATTAATTTGTCCAAGGTCATCTTTATCCAAATGCATCAGGCCTGCAACCCTATTTCTAAAAGATAAAACATTTTGTACAGGGTCTTCTATCCATATATCAATATCGTCATGGGATTTATCATCCCATTCAAGTGTTATGATATATTCCGCCTTCCTTTCAATATCCGATTTCTTTGGAACTGGGTTAATCAACAACAATGCAAGAATGAACATACTGATAAAAGCTAATAACAGAATGAACAAAAAATCTACAAATGCTAAATAACCACTCCTATAGTACATTATTCTTTTACGTTCTCATACACTATTAATTGCACTTTAAGAATGATTGATGAAACCAATCCTATTAAAGTAGTATTCAATGCGGTAAATAATCCCTTACTCATTGAAGATAGGGCTGTACGAATACTGTGAGCATCATTAAATTCAATTGAAGAAAATGTGCCTTGCAACATTATCATAAATCCGATGATAGTACCCAACATACCTAGTGTTAATACAACATCAGATACAAACCATTCAATATCAACATCAACAGTAGCTGCCCGAGTTGGCACCTTGAATTTATAACCAAGACTAAGCGTTGTTAATGCAGCAAGCACAGTGATTAAAAATGTTATATAGGTGAGGTCATTAGTATATAATGGCACTAACCATCCCATAGTATGTGTAATATATGAACCTGTACCCACTACACAAACAAGAAGCCACCAATAGAGAAAATCTTTCATATTAATTGGGTACTTCTTGTGGTAGTGGCGGTAAGATTATTTCAAAATCACTACCATGAGTAAGTATACAGCTCTTTTGGTGAGCAAAATGTTCAATTATAGCAAACCGCTTATTAATAGGATTTGCATATACTTGTATAAGAGATGTTATTGCACCCATTTCATTTAAATTTAGACCAAATGTAACTGGAGCCATTCCACCTGTATTTTGAATATGATTTTTTACTATGAGAGTATCATTACAACTAACTGGTTTTTGTGTCATAACTATTGTCCCATATGGAGGCCCTTGGTTTTGGTTAACAAATGAATTTGGTTCTATTGCTGGTGTAATTGTTTCTTGTTCTGGCCAGAGTGGTTCAGCTTGTTCATCAGGCGATGCTATTACTTGAGCGCAACCAGCTGTTGGGACAAGTAAAAAAACTGCTGTTAGAAAAAGTATAAATTTTCCTTTAATTATGGATTGGCCGACCCCTATTATCTGTCTCATTTTGTTTTTTCCATTCATCAACGGAGTCCGTCAGTGCATCTAAAAAATCACTTTTATCCTTGATAAATTCTTGAACAGTTCCATCTTCTGTTACGACTAAAATTACTACTTGACTTATATCAATTCCTGTTAACTCAGTAAACATCTCTGCATATGCAGAACCTTGAATGTAATAATTTTCATTCCATGCATCTGATCGATCTCTAGTAGAAGTCTTGAAATCTATAACTGAAAGTACACCTTTATACTTTGCTATACAATCAACTCTACCTGCTACCTTATATTTATTACTATACAAACCACACTCTTGAGCATATATGTCACTTATGTTCGTTAAAACTTTATCCCTTAATTGGTTAAATATACACAAAGGAAGAAAATCCTTTTCATGTTTTTTCCATTTCTCAGGATAATCTAGAGGTACATTGTTCAAATAATCTTCACACATATGGTGAACTTTAGTACCTCTTGCAGCTGCTTTGGCCGCAACATAATTTGCAACCTTATCACCAACCTTTTTACGCCACTCCATCAATCCTTCTTTCTTTCGGATTGATAAAACAGTTGTTATTGATGGATAAATTCTATCCTCTGGTGTAACGTAAAATCTTTTTCGATCTACTGTTATTGTTTCTAACTCTGGTAACTTCACTGGCACATGATTAAATCTTTTCATTATTCTACACTTCTCATCCTCACTACGAGTCTATCTGCTCGATTTGTTACTTGGCGATACCATCTGCTGTCTACCATTTCATCAGCGGCTTCTTCCCAATTACGAGAATCAACACCACGTTTCATACCTTTGAATTTAGACAATCTAGTATAGCCCAAATTAAACATCATATTAGCAATTACTAATTGAACTTCTTCGGGTAAAGTAGTAAAATTGTGATACAACCTACCACAATCTTCCAAAACTGTTCGGATATCATTGTTAAAAACATCAATGACTCTTTGCTCAGAGATAGCTGTTCCTTCATCATGTCCATATTCTGAGTCATCTTTAGTAACGAGATGACCTATACCAAAAGTAGGATATCCAAGATGATCCAAATATATTTCATGGATAACACCCTCATCAATCTCTAAATCTCTTCTCAATTTATCTATGTTCATTATTCTATACCTATCCCCAATTTAATCTTATTAATAAGATAACTGCGAACAAAGCCACTACGAACAATATCTCCAATAGTAAATTCACAACAATGAAATTCTTCCATCTCTTCAAGGATTCGTAAAAAGTCGTGTAACCCATTTCTTTCATTTTGTTTGATCAAATCAGTCTGATCAAAATCACCACAAAATATAATTTTAGAATCTTGACCAACCCTAGTAATAATAGTATCCAGTTCATGAAAGTTCATGTTCTGACATTCATCTACTATAATGACTGCATTATCAAATGTCAACCCCCTTAGAAAAGAAGTTGACAAAAAGAATAATGTACCTTGTCCCTTTAGTTTATCATACAGATTATTAAACTGCTGTTCGTTCTGCATCTCAAACATAAACTGTACCATATTTTGATACGGCACTTGATACAGTGCAGCCTTATCTTCCTCATCGCCAGGTAGAAAACCAATCTCTCTTGTAGGAATAAGCGACCTAACTAACACTACTTTGTCATAAGGTTTCTTTAAATCCATTACACTCTGTAGAGCAAGATACAAAGAAATAAATGTTTTACCAGTACCAGCTGCTCCAAAAAGAAACTGATTTTTTCCTTCCTTCCAAGAGTTAAAAACTAGCTTTTGGTTATCAGTAATTGATTTAATAGTTACTAAATTACTGTGATTTATTTCTTTATTTTTTTTACTGCTGGTCATTGCCTTTCCCGTTATAGAAGTCTTCTGTAGAGGTTTGGTCTAAAATTTTACCATAATAATTAGGAGCAGTACAATATTGACCCGTTGCACGATCTTTGAAAAATACTGACCAATCTGTATCATTTATAAAGAACCAGAGAGACTGTCCTTGTCTGGCCACACCCGCAAATGCTAGTACCAATTCTTTCTTTTCAGTTTGTTCAATTAGTTGCTCGTAAGTAGGTATACAAAAGAAATTTGATTGTTGTGCTGATACAATTGAAGTACTTAAAACTATTCCAGCAACTACGATAGAAGTTAGAAATGTGGTAATTCTTTTAATTGATGTCATAAGTTGTCCTTTCAAAAAAGGTGAGAGGGGGGGAGCCGGGGGCTTAAAAACCCCCCCTCTCTGGTATTACAGGGGCGGATTGACTTCCCAGCTTACAAAGATGCTGTGCATCGGTGCTGAAGTATGTATCTCTCGCCCGTAACACCATACCTATTTATATCACTCTATGTTTTTTCAAAACATTCCTTGTTTTAATTTCACTATGAGATTTATTCTTATTACCACCATATCTACTTGCCAAAGGACTGCCTGGATGTGCGTTTCCTATCTGTTCCATACGTTCATTAAACCCACTATCTACTTTAGGTCCAGCACCCATAATGTGATCCCCTGCAACCATAGGTGCAGTTTTCCATGCTTGTTTAATTTCGGGATTACCTTCTAATAAACTTTCCATGTCAGCAATAGACATCATCTCTGTCCATTCCTCACCTGTATGATTGTTTATAAAATCATATGTTGGCATTACAGTTTCATCTCCAATTGATTTGAATCACCGCCTAATAACTTAACTTTGTATGATAAGTCATCTATAACCTCACGCAAAGTTTTAACTCGCATTTGCAATCCATGAATTTGTTTTTGCATGTCTACAATTTCATGCCTAAACAGTTCATCTTTATTTACATAATGGCCACGGTTTTCACGCAATCTCCGTGCCATATAATCCCCATACGGCTCCCTCTTTTCCATTGAACCACTCCGGCTTAACTCTGCGTATCCAAGTTGCAAAGTTTGATTTCTCTAATATATAGTAAGAAAGATATTCATTCTTCTAATGCCTCTTTCACTTTCTCTACAAGATTGTCATAGGTTGCATAGGAACCGCCTGTCCATTCACCATCTTCAAACTCACGAATTTCTATATTTCCTGCTGGTCTGGTTTGACCATCAATAGATAATTCGCCATCTTCCATTAACGATATTTCAACATGCTTCATCTATTATCACCATCACCTTCCATACTTTTCCTCGCGTTTTTTGGCAATTCGTTCCTGTTTATTGGCAATTCGTTCTTGCTCTCGTTTCTCTGCTTTACGTTCTACCTTGCATCTTTCCTCTATCTTTTTGGTAAGATATTCAAATACCGAAAGGCCTTTCTTATCAGCACGTTTGTTGATATATTCTTTACGACCATCACTTAATTGTTCGTAATCTTTTTTAACATCTTTAGAGTATTTCAGATTAATCATTTAGTTTTCCATCTGTAAAAAATGTGGTCATCAATTTCCGTAGTCCGCTGTTTCGTTTTTGCCCATGAAGGATTTACATAATCTGCATGGTAAAACAAAGCACCATCTGTAATATCTATAAACGGAAGCTCATCCCATAATATTGCTTTAACCATTTCAAGAATTTCTTGATACTTTTCTTGGTTACGGGGAGTATCGTTCTTCCCATCACAATACCAAGAAAATTGACATTTATTTCTGACAGGATAATATATCCTTTCATCAGCTAGTAAATCTTTATGTTGTCGAGTTTTCCAACTCTCTCTTGTTGGACCTTGATAAACAACACCACAAATTGTATTGGGGAAACGACTGTCATTTACACGATTTAAAACAACAGCAGTTACACCAAAAAGACCAGCAGTCCCTTGACTCCTGGCTTCATGATATATATTAAGTGCTAGACATCGGGCTGACGCAATGTGAGCATGATCAGGTTCAATTGATGTAGTTCTTCCCTCTGTAGGAAAAGAAGATGACATAGTTATAGAAATAACTGCCGCGGTAACGGCAGTTATGAGAAACTTGGTTTTAAATCTCACATTTCACCCAAGGTTTTTTCAATATACTCCTGAGCATGATCTCCAGACCCAGACCCAAATTTTGATTCTACCAGATCGGCAGCTTCCTCAACAGTGTACTCAGAGTCACCACCGTAAAATAGTCCGTCACAGAACTCCTCAATATCCATCATCCAATTTTTCACAGCACCCATTATTTTATTCCTTTATCCATATTAAATAATTATAACCAAACTTGACACGACTCTCGGCTGAAGTCAGATCAACTTTATACTTAGTCAAACGTCTTTCAACAGCAGTGGTTTTCTCACCCCTACAATCAGTTTTAAATTTCCACATCATTTAACTCCTTCTTGCATATCATCACGATTTGCTATACCGATATCTTCACAGAACCGAACAAACAAACCCAACTGTTTACCAAACGCCTCAATCTCCCACGGATAATCCCAATAATTTGTATCATCTAGGTCAAATTTTGTTTTATGGAAACGCACTGATGGCGATTTTATGTATTCGTACATTTCACCCTTGGCCCATTGTTTAATGTGAACCAATTCATGAGCGAGGGTGATCAAGGCATCCCGAATAGAATATGATAAATCAAGTTCTATAGTAAATTCCTTTGGTCGATCACAGTAATCACCTTCCCATATAGCTGTGCCTTCACAACCTTCTTTAGTTACCAAGTTTCGCTTAAGATTGATATGAATTTCCAGACCATTCATAAGCCTTTTGCCCATGAGTTTTTCTGCGTACCACCAAGTGGCCCTTTCAACTAACTTACGATTAGCCTTGTTTGAACCGTTAATATGAAGTAACAAATCTAAATCCTTTTAAGCTGCATTAAGAAAACCCACAAGTTTTTTTGCAATAAAAGGATGTTTCATCTTGCGTAGTGCTTTAGCTTCAATATCACGAATCCTCCCCCTTGTTACAGAAAATTCTTGGCCAACCTCTTCAAGAGTGTGATCAGTCTTCAATCCGATACCAAACCTTTTCCGTATTATCCTCTCTTCCCTAGGCGTTAGGGACAGCAGTGCATTTCTTACGGCAGTCTTTAGGTCAGAGTCAATCACACCATCTTCAGGCGAAGGGCCCTTATCAGCAAGGTCATACACATATTCCAATGGAGCAGTCTCAACTACATCCAAAAGGTCTGTATGCACACCCTTATCGTTAAGAACATAGTTAATCTTGCGATAGCGTTCTGGATCAGTCATAGAAAGACCACCCATATCAATACCCCAGTTTTTATATTTCTTCATAACTAAATCTTATCCTTAGATTTATTCATCATATCACCAGTAAGAACAGTTACAGCACAATCCAAAAACATATCCCACAATACGAAAACGGGTTTTGTGTTCATAAATTCTACCTTATAAAACATCCTATGTCCCATTCCATCTTTAACCTTATAACCAGTATTTTTGGCATTTAGGACATCCCTCAACACTTCATCTATCCAGATATTAATACCCCATTTCTTAGATTTAGTGGTGAAATCTTCTTCAGCGAATCTTTCTCCAAACCTTGCAATTACATGAGATATGCAATTCTTTTTATGATCTGTATTTTTCATCATGTATCATCTACAACGATGCCATCAGCAAGGCCTTGCCTAGGTATGCCATCAGCAAATAGGGCATCAACCCGCTTCCGCCATTCTTGAAAACTACAATACCCTTTCTTAGTGGGTTTTTCACCTGTCTCAAAGCAAGTCTCTAAATACATCTCAGAGTATTTCATTAGGCAGCCTTCTTCAGCTTACCTATCCAACCCAATTCCTCGGCCTTCTCAGCCTCGGTAGAACCGATAGTTTCCACTCCCCACTCAGCAAGGTATGCTATAGCAGCAGAGAGGGACTTAAATGTTTTCAAACCAACAGAATTAGCAATCTTCGGTTTCGCAACATATATCATAATATAATCCTTTCTTTGATTATGTCTATATTCTACCATACCCATAAGGATTTGTCAAGAGAAATCGTAGTCCCTAAGTCCTTGATTCTAAAGAATTTTCAAAAAAAATGCTAAGCCCTTGATTTTAAACAATAATCTCCTAAGTCCTTGATTCTAAACGATTCTCTAAAAAAGTCCGATAATCCA
>CALBXV010000688.1 GCA_937890045.1 uncultured archaeon | reverse complement strand
GAAATAAATTCACTTAAAGAAAACATATTTTCTACTTTAACATCTCTTTCAATTAAAAATTCTTGTATTCCAATTTCAATTCATCCATTATTTGGTCCAGGAACAACAGTTTATGAAAATCGTAAAATTGCACTTGTCCCTATTAAAGATGCTGAAAAAGAAAAAATGTATGTACGTAAACTATTTCCAGAATTTCAAATAATATGTGTAAATTATTCTGAACATGATAAAGCTATGGCTATTATATTATCACTAACTCATTACATTAATACTGTCTTCTCTCATTTTATATCTAAACGTGATCTTAATCTACTAAATAAATTATCTAGCCCAACATTTGCATTGCAATTAATTAACGCTGAAAGTTTATTTAATGAAGCAGACGATTTAATTTCTTCTATTCAACTAGAAAATCTTCATTCTTCTGATATCGTTGACGAATTTATTTCTGATAGTCATATTATCGGTGAGTTAATTAAAAAACGAGATAAGATTAATATGGAAAAAACTCTTAAAAACATTCAAAAACGTCTTATTCAAAATCGTAAAGACTCTTTTCTTAAATCGCATAAACTTAAAACTCAACTTTTTGAAAATATAGACTAAATTATTACTATATTTAATATTTATTTCTTATATTCTTAATCCAAATGCTAGTGCAAAATCTTGAAATTTTGTATATTCGTTTAAGAATTTTCTTCCTTCATCTGTTATTATATATTTTGAACTTTTTTTATCTGTTATAATTGCTAATAAACCTGATTCTATTAGATTTCTTATTAATTTAATCAATCGCTGATGTGGAATATTACTCTTCCTTAGTAATGTTGTTATTCCTACTCCTACTTTATCATTTATCTGATTATCTTTTGTAGTTGATAAAACATCTGCGATAATTCTTATTTGTGTTCTATATTGACTCATTTTTATCATCTGTTTTTTAATCTAAATTGAATTATTGGTATTATGAATGCGCTTATACCAATTATTTTAAAAATTAATGAGAATACTATCAATTCGCTATTCTCTGGGAATAATGTTAACCATCTTGTAATTTCTCCAATAGCTATAAATATTAAACCAAATGCTACTATTAAACTGCTTAAGATTCTTACTCTGAGATATATTAACAGTGTTTCAATGCTTCCATATAAAAGAAAATAAACTGATAATGTACTTAAAACAGCGTAAACTGTTACTGGACCAATAAATGGAAAAATTATCGGTATTCTACGGGTAAAAATTTTCATGAAATGTGAATACACTAGGAAAAAATATCCTGAAGTTTGTAATATTGCTGATAAATAATTTTTTTCGTCATTGATTGTTTGATAATCTTGTACAGATATTTTAATTAATAAAGAAAGTAAAAATCCTAAACTAATTAAAAAAAATGCTAATCCTAATCTAAGTAAACTTGAACTCTTAGTTTTTCTATATCCATTAATTGATATAATTGATATTGTTAATCCTACTATTAATCCTAATAGTTCTAATATACTTTCTAAATAACCGGTAACAGTTATCATGATTACAATCTGACTTAAACATTTTTATTATAAAAATATTTTATATGTAAAATTAATTATGTTATTTTTAATGTAATTTTTCATATACTTTTTAATGAAAATAAATATATTATTAATTTGTAATTATCTATTATGAATAAAACTAAAATACTTAGAAAAAAACTTGACAATTATAAGAATAATCCAATTCTAGCTCCTGGTGTACATGATCCATATTGCGCAAGAATCGCTGAAAAATTAGGATTTGACACTCTCTATATGAGTGGAGCGGCAACTTCCATGTCACGTCTAGGTTATGCTGATTTTGGTCTTATTACTGCAACTGAAATGCAGACACATGCTCGTTATATTGCTAGTATTACAAAACTCCCTCTAATGGCTGATTCTGATACTGGATATGGTAATGCGTTAAATGTAATGAGAACAATTCAAGATTATATTTCTTTAGGTATCTCTGGTGTTCATATAGAAGATCAAATATGGCCTAAACGATGTGGTCATTTAAAGGGTAAATTAGTAATTCCTAAAGAAGAAATGGTTGAAAAAATAAAAGCCGCTAAAAAAATAATTAATGAATTTGACCCAAATTTCATATTAATTGCAAGAACTGATTCTAGAGGTGTTTCAGGAGGTAATATTGATAAAGCAATTGATAGATTAACTGCTTATCATATTGCTGGTGCTGATGTAATTTTTGCTGATGGTTTAACTTCTATTAATGAATTACAAAAAATTCATAAAAGTATTGAAGCTCCAATTCTATTTCATCCTACTGGGTTATCTCCTAGACTTACTTTAAATGACTGTGCTAATTTAGGTGTTGGAATTCTTTTATATCCATTTGCCTCTATTCATGTTATGGCTGTAGCTGTTTGGAATTATTTTAAAGAATTAAAAAATATTAATACAACAGCTCAAATTAATTTTGAAAAACAATTTAATAATCATGTTCTTAAAGATATCAAAAGTCTTTTTGATCTAGGTGGTTTAAATGAATTACAAGATATAGAAAAACAGTTTATTTCAAAAGAACAATTTGATTTGAGATATAAAAAATCTATTGGTTTATAAATTAAAATATTATTCAAAAAGACTAAGTATTAGTATTAATATATCTAGTTTTAAAATTGTCTGAAATTGTTGAACATTTCCCTGAAGAAGGTGAGTTAGTACTAGCTACAGTGAATAAAATTTCTCAACATGGTGTTTATGTCTCATTAGATGAATATGATAATTCTCGGGGATTTCTTCATAAATCTGAAATTTCTACTGGTTGGGTAAAAAATATTGAAAAGTTTGTTCAATTAGGTCAGAAACGTGTTTTTAAAGTAATTAGACGTGATATTATTCGACAAGAAATTGATTTATCTCTAAGACAGGTTACTGGAGAAGAAACAAAATTAAAGTTAATCTCTTTTAAACATGAAGATAAAGCTATAAAAATTTTCGATAATGTTGCTAAACATCTGAATATTAAAAACCATGATCTTGAAAAATATAAAAGTCTAGTCATAGATGAATTTGAATCACTTTATACAGCATGTCAACTTCTTGTTGAAAAAGATGTAAATATATTAAATAAACTTGGTTTACCTGATAACTTTGTTAAATCACTAGTTATTATGTCTAATGAAAAAATAAAACCTACTCAAGTTAATATTAAATACATACTTACTTTATCTTCTGACTTGTCAAATGGTGTTGATGTTATAAAACAAGCCCTTAATATACATAAAGACATTGATCTTAATGGTTCAACATTTAATATTACTACTCTAGGTTCTCCCAATTATTTGTTAATTGTTAATTCTACTAAATATAAAGAAGCTGAAAAAATCTTCCATCTATTTGCTGATGAATTAAAAAAATACTCTGATAAACAAAAAATTCTTTTTACATATGCTCGACAAAAAAATTAAGGTAGTTTTATGAAAAAATTATTAAAAAAATGTTTAATATGTAAAAAATACACGTTTAATGAATTATGCGATAAATGTAAAAATCGTACTGGTTCTCCTCACCCTCCTAAATATTCTCCAGATGATAAATATGTTTTATATAGGCTTAAAGATAGATATGCTGAATCTACTTAATTTCGTAAATTAAAACTGCTGCAAAAATCTCTGATCCATATTCTGGTATTTGATTCATACTAGGTGAACTGAATACTAATTTCAGATTATCATTTTCTGTGAATTTTTCTCTATATATGTATACTGCGTCAATTCCTACTGTTCTGCCACCATCTCTATATTCAGTTCCCATAAATTCACCTTTTGTTAAATCTACATATTGTACAAATTCTAGTGGAATCATTTTACCTAACATTGTGTTGTTCCAAAAAGCGGGTTTTCCTGTAAAATTATCATTGTATAAATAATCCTCTGGATTTACATCTGCTATTTTCATAAACCATTGTTTTTTACTCTCATCTCCTCCTAAACCTAGTCTATAAACTATCTGATTGTTTTCAGGATCAAATACTTTAATTCCTGATATGAAAATTACTACATAATCTCCTTTTAATTCTTTTAATATTTTTTCTCCTTCATTATGATCTGACACAAACATTGTTGCAATTTGCTCTATTCTTGTTTGATTAATTGTGGCGTTATCTGCTACAGTTGTTCTATTACCCTCTACTGTTATCCAATATCCATAATCCCACCATGCTATAAATACTGAATCCTCTTCTGTATTATTCTCTATCCAATCTAATGCGTTTTTCCAATCTGGTATATTTTGTTTAGTATTAATTGATGAACTTGCTAGTGTAGTTGGTGTATCTGACGCAGCTATCCATCCTGAAGTAGGATGAATTGCTGGTATGAAAAGCACAATTATTATAATTGCTGAATATAAAATTTTCACTTCTCTACTTATTTCATTGGTAAACTGTTTTTGTTTTGATATTCTTGTGTTTTTCAAGTTAATTTTTCTTTTTTTGAAAATAATGCTGTTTAATGTGACAAATCCGATACTTGCTAATATTGATATTCCTATTGAAGAAAAAACTAATAATCTTGAAAAAGAAGATGAGAAATAAATAGATAATATTCCTAATATTGCTACAAATATATAATTAATGCTTCTTTTTCTTATGGTTTGTATTGCTCCAAATGCACTTAAAATAATTAGAATAGAAAATATTGTAAAATATAATTGTCCAGTTGGACTAAAATGTTCTGATACTGATTCTACTAACGGGTTTGCAGTTTTTTGAAATGGTAATAATACTGTTAAATATCTTTCTGTAAGAGGTGCTAATGAATTAGTAATAAATAATATGATACCTGAAATTCCAATCGCTATGATTAATATTATTAATATTTTAACATGTTTAGGTGTATTTCTGAGAAATTTATCTGTTTTATTTAAATTCTGATTTATTTTTTCATTACTTTCTTTTAAAAGAATTTTTATTATTTTTGCTACTATTAAAAAAAGTAAACTACTTATTAATAAGAATCCTACTGGACCAAAAATAAA
>CALBXV010000687.1 GCA_937890045.1 uncultured archaeon | reverse complement strand
TAGGAGAGGACTACTCTTGACATTAACTTAAAAAGGTGATATTATTATATTATGATTACTGATAAAGAAGTTCAGAACTTACCGTGGCACGTTTTGCTTAAATTTAATGAAATAAAAAAAGAAATTTCTAAAAACCCCGAATGGGGATTTCATTTGCCTGAAAAAGAATTTATACAATGTATGTCGCTTATTACTGGTCAGTCATATGGGACAAGGATACAAAATTATATTAGAAACAGATTAAAGTGGAAGAAAGTATTGGTAGAGGATGAACTCGGAGATATGATGAAGCCTCTCTTTAACGAGCTGGGCAAGTTTGTTGAAGTTAAGTCATCATTATTAACACTAACTAATGATAAATTAAATTGGGTTCAAATAAGATTATTTCATGATATTGATTATTATTTAGGTGTTGCTTATGAACTTAGAGACCTATCAAATTATGAAAGTTTTAAGTTTTTATTAACACATGACCAAATGGTAGAAGAATGTGTAGGTGCTAATGCTGCTCATGGTACTAAATCTGTAAATAAGTCAAATGAAAATGTAGAATTAGCCTTACGAATTACTTGTAATGAAGGAAATCCAGAATTTGAAAGATGGAAAAAAATGTATCGTGTGGATTCTTATGAGGGTATAGAGAAAGGTGTACTCTAAAAAACAAGACTTTGATAAATTTTACACAAAAAAAGAAGTTGTAAAAGAATGTCTAGAGTATATTGATTTTAATCTATATGATTTTGTTATAGAGCCTTCTGCTGGCGATGGTGCGTTTTATCATCAAATAAATCATCCTAATAAAATAGGAATAGATATATTACCAGAAGCTCCAGATATAGTTTGTAAAGATTGGTTTGAGTATAATATACCAAATACATATGAGAAAGTTCTAATAATAGGTAATCCACCGTTTGGGTTAAGGAATAGATTAAGTAGAAAGTTTTTAGAGTATTCAGTTTCTTTCAGCAACGTTTTTACTATAGCATTTATATTACCAGATGTTTTTAATAAACATACTATGCAAAGATATGTACCAGAAGATTATAGATTGAAACATATCGTAAAATTGCAAAGAAATGCTTTTACTATTGAAAACGAAAGTTATCATGTTCCATGTTCGTTTTTTGTTTTTGAAAAGAGTGAAGGTAAATGTTTACGATTCAAACCAGAACTTTATAAAGAGACTGAACATTGGGAATTTGGAAATAAAGATAATTATGATTTTTTTGTTATGGGTGCTTCAATTAACACAGTTAAAGATTATCCAGAAAAAAATAATAGAGGCTATCATATAAAAGTTAAAAGGAATATTAGTGTTCAAAAGGTCAAAGATAATTTTAGAAAACTTGAGTATAAGACATATTCTTCTGTAACTGGTGGTGTTGCATGGATAACAAAACCAGAATTAGTAAAAAACTATAAAGAAAATAGGCTTGACAAATAACCTTAACCGTGAGATAATTATATTATGAATACTCAAATTGAAAATACTTTTAAGTTTCCGGAACTGCAAGTACATAACATTGCAGGCCTCCGGTTTTATGAAACTCCGGATGGGTTGAAATATCCTTCCATAACTACCGTGTTGTCTAAACAACCTGGTAAAGAAAAGGGACTCCAACAATGGCGTGAACGCGTCGGAGTAAAGCAAGCTGCTATTATTTCTGGTAAAGCAGCCAGGCGAGGATCGGCTTTCCATTATATAGTGGAAGATTATTTAAACAATTCTCACAGTCTTACCGAAATACAATCCCGCGATCATAAGGAAAAGAACTTTTTAGCCTGGTGTATGTTTGGTGAAATGAAATCTTACTTAGATGAAAAGATAGGTAAGATTATGTTACAAGAACAGACTATGTATTCGGACAAATATAAGGTAGCAGGACGCTGTGACTTCATTGGTGTGTATAACGACACATTGGCGGTGGTTGACTTTAAGACAACTACAACCCCAAAGAAGGAGGAATGGATAGAAGATTATTTTATTCAATGTGCAGCGTATGCTTCTATGTATGAGGAGAATACAAAGGTAGGTATTGACAATATTGTTATTATGATGGTAGCAGAAGATGGTCGAGTTGATATCTACGAAAAGAAAACTGCTGATTATTTGGATAAGCTTGAAGTTGTGATGGAAAGTTTTTACGATAATTTAGATTTATAAATAATTGTGTGAAAGATACTGATGACGATATGTTAGTAGACGGATCGGACGCGGGTGCGAAT
>CALBXV010000686.1 GCA_937890045.1 uncultured archaeon | reverse complement strand
TTATCAAGATAACCCATAGTTTATCTCCCTATTATTATTTATATATAAATATTCCATTGTGATATTTTTAGACGAACTGGTATCATTCATATATAAATAGTTGTTTAATAATTTTTTTATCATATTAAGTTTCTGTTTTAAGTCTTGTTAAGCCAGGTTCTTGTACAATCAGTCTTGTTGGTTGTTGTGCACTATGTTCTACTGGTAAACCACCATCTGGTGTTGTTGCAACTGTTTGCAAACAACCTTCAAAGAATAAATTAGCCAACATAGAACTTTCACTATACCTCGTATCTCCACTTGTACCATAATCTGAGGATGAGTAATAATAAGACATCCAAGGATATGAAGTATGTAAAGATGCACTTAAAGATGAAGAATAATAAAAAATTCGTTCCTTATTATGCTCTGATAATCTTGAACCAGAAATGAATGGTTGTTCTGCTTCAACAAAAACATAATCAGGTCCACCAACTGTTACTGATGCCGTAGCATATAAGCTTGGGTTTCCCCAATTACCACTACTTGCATAAGTATCTAAAGCCGTAAGTGATGGTTCATCAAATACTGTTTTATCAGCAGTTCCTCTAAAGTTAAGAGTTTCTCCACTTGCACTCATAG
This sequence comes from uncultured archaeon, assembly GCA_937890045.1. The sequence continues at coordinate 25,001 of CALBXV010000686.1, read as the reverse complement.
CTGCTGCAGCACCGTAAGAAGTAACATTAATTGTAGCACGATACGAAAGATTTTCTCTACTTAATGGACTTGAAATAATTTGCTTTGGTCTTTCAAATATATTTGGTTCTATTACTGTACCAAAATGCGCATTAGTTCTAGCTGGAACAAGAGATTTAAATTGATCAAATATAGATTGATCATAATACCTTATAAGTCTAAGATATGCCCAAAAATTAGTTGGACTATTATATTTTTGCCAATACGAATCTCTAACAAGTTTCAATCCTCTGTATTGATTTTTAAATCTATCTCTTGGATCTCCAAGATATTGATTAAAATCTAAATTAGCTACTGAACGTATAATATCTTCATTTATAACATCAGTTGGTGCAAAATATATTCCAAGTTTATTAGAATCTACTGGCGCGAAATCATAAGAACTAACCTCAGATCTTTTCTTACTACTTAAATTTCCATGTACTAATTTACTTGACTCTATTCGTATTTTATTAGACGTTCTTCGGTTTGGACCTACATTTGGTATAAACATTTTCTCTTCATCCACAACCGATGAATAATTATTACCACCACCAAAAGATGAATAATTTTCTGCACTTCCAGAAGTACCATAACTTTGATCTGCACTCGAATCTAATACAACTTTATTAGCAGAATGGTCTATATTATCATCAAATGAATGTCGTAAAACTAAATCTGTCCAAGAGGCTGAAGCGTGATTTCCATCAAAAGATTTTGGAGATGCTACATGATTATCAAAAGAAGTATTATTTAATGCAGTATTCCAAAATCTAAATTCCATTATAGATCCAGTAAAATAACTACCAAGAAGTCCAGATCCGTAACCACCTATTTGTATTGTACTTGCACCAGAACTTCCAGTAAATGCATTATTATAAGATTGTGATGCTACATTTGCAGCTCCAGAAACTATTAAATCAACTGTATTAGATAAGTAAATTTTACTTCTTCCCGCATCATATTTTTTAACAGCTAATTGATATTTTATATCTTGATTTCCAGCATCACTTGTAAGTTGGTTAGAACCTGAAGTAGTTCTTTTCAACATTACAGACCAAAAATCTCCATCAAAAACTGAGTACGCTGAGGATGAAATTGTCTTATATCCATCTGAACCAGATAAGGTAAATGCAACTCTGCCCACATTATCAACTGACCCATTATCCAAAAGTTGAATTCCCCAATTACTATTTTGTCTAACAATAGTTCTATCAGTAGAGCCATCACTTCCAACACTTCTAAATCTAAGTTCAACTGTATCAGGACGTCTATTTGTTCTTCCATCACTTAACCAAGAACTATTAACATACTGAGCACCTCTGAAGTCTAATGCCTTTGTAAACTTTTTAGTTATTTCATACGAAGGTGCAGAGCCAGGTACATCAGGTCCCCCAAATTCCCTAACTCGTAAGATAGTTGATGGTATTCCATAACAATTTATTAAATTTTTAAAAGACCTCGGAGTACCTTTTACTTTTAAAAAGAATGGTAAATTATTTAAAACACGTTTCCAAATTTCTCTTGATACATCTCTTTCTGGTATAGAAGAATAATCAGGAACTGTAGCTGCAGAACCAGTAACTTCCTTACCTAATGCATATCTTGAAAGTGGTACTGTATCTTTACCATCATATAATTTTAAACCAATAGAACGTGCAACATCATAAATTAAATCTTTAGAAATTCCTTTAGTTAATCCTTCATCTCTTGAATGAATATCAGTTAATCCTCTAACATAAGAATAAACATCATCAAAATGTTGACCTATCATATCCATAAATTTATTAAAAACTTCATTCTGTGAATCTTCTCTAATATGGCTTGGTAATAAATTAACTAATCTATTTTGATTCAATTTATCATAATCGGATGCACTAACTCTATTAAGATTATACCAAGTAATTGCCTGAGATGAATCTGTTGCTGCTAAAGTATAAGGTGATTCGTTATTAGTTTTTGGCCAGGCAGATTCAAATGTTTCTCCTACTGAACTTGTACTGTATGATGAAGTTTCAAAATATAAATACTTCTCATATTCATCTAATTCATTAATAACCTTACGTTTTCTCATCTCCCATTTAGCAATTTCATCTCCAGATCCACTAACAGATGTATATGAAGCACTACTTTCTGCGTAAGATTCTATCTGTTGTAATTTATATTTAAAGTTTTTAAGTCTTTGTTCTGTAGAACCAAATAATACATAATTTTCATATTTATCGTAATCTATATTAAGTTTAACACTTTCTAAACTAGCACTTATAAATTCATCTTCTAAACTTTTAGCTACAGTAGAATCTCCAGTTAATATATTATCTCGACTTTCATATCCTGTTTCCTTTTTTCCTACAGGATCATTTACAGAGTGATCAGTGTCTGGTGGTCTAAGAAATACTGCGTCTACTTTATCGTCAACAAATGGAACAAGAAATACTTCTTCATTGACTGAAGATAACATTTCTTCAACAACATACAATCTATCTTTAAGTTCTACTCCATCAGGAAGTGGTTCATATAATTTGTAAATTATTGAGTGTGGCCACGCTGGAGTTGTTTCTTTATCTAATTTCCAATTTGTTACAAGAGAAAGATTATTTGATCCAAAATTTAACATTGTATTTAAATTCTTTTTTGAAGCAGTTTTATATTCAACACTAAACGTTTGTTTTGCTCTTACAGAACCTTGAAAAGGACCATCATTATTTCCAATTGCATTAGCTTTATCTGCAAAAGAATCTTCTACTTCAACCGTTGTTCTATTTATTACTTTTGTTATTTTACTGACAAATGGTCTGTATTCTGGAATATAAGTAATCTGTTCTATCTTACTCGGTGGAGTTGGTATATCTATCTTTTTTCTTACTAATTTTCTACGTTTTTTAGGTTTTTTTACATCTTTTGGTTTTATATCTCTTGGACGTTTCCTTTTAATTTCATCTGGTAATATATCTTTAACAGGAAATTTACCACCAACTTCAACTATAACTTCCTCTTTTTCTACTTTTCTTTTACGGCGTTTTGGACTTGTCTTTTTAGGTTTTGCCCTTCGAGCTGCAGGTTTAGGTGTTCTTTTTTTAGGTGTTTTTTTCTTTGAACTTCCACCACCTCCGCCGCCACCACGACCTCCACCATTAGGACCACCTTCACCGCGACTTCTAGCAAATTGTGGAATGTCTGTAGTTTCCCAAATAACTTCATACGCTGCAGTCATAAAAATGTCTTTATCTGGCGCTCCACCACCACCACCTGACGTTGTAGAAGGGGACGTAGTTTCTGTACTTTCTGGACTCTCTACCTCTAATCCATCATCACCCATATCAATTGTTCTTGGTGAAGTCTTTCTACTTGGAATTCCTCTTTCCGCATCTTTTAACCTTCTCGACTTCCTACGACCACGCTTTCCTCTCTTTTTTCTTACCTTTTCCCAATCTGGAGGTGATGGTTTAGGTATATCAATTGATGGTGCTTCAGTAGATATTCCTACATTTGGATTTGGAATCCACTCTCTAACTTCTTCATAACTAATAACAAATGCATTTTCTATAGTAAGTTGACCACCAACCATATCTTCCGTAAATCCTTGATCTGAATCACTTAAAGTTGCAGAAAAAGTTCTATCCGCTCCAGATTGTGGTATAGTAGAATCTGATGCTCCTGCCACTTGACTACTTAATTCTATTGTACCGTGAATGTCATCTTCAACTGGCTTATATTCCGCATAAGTTATAGCTAAACGTTCAAATTCTCTATGATAATCTATATCATTAATATCTAAAGGCTGAATTCTTATCTCTTGTCTTGATGGTGATACCTCTTGAATCCAAAACTTTTCATCTTCAACAAAAAGTTCAACTGGTTGATCAATTTCCTGACCCTCAACTGGTGGTTCACCTACATAAATCTTATTATTATCAGTCATATAAAACTTATTTTTATGTATTAAATTATCTGCATTCAAAAGAACTGTATTATCAGATCCACCTTTTCTTCTAAAGAAATTATAAATAACTTTATACTTACCTTCTGTAAATCCGAGCTCTCTAAGATCATTTCCTGGCTTTAACTTAACCTGATCATCAACCTTATAATCATCAATAATAGCAGAAGTTAGATAATTATCGTTAGGGTCATAAACGTGAAGCTCTACAAAATCACTATCATTACCAAAATCTTTAATAGGTTCTTGTATAGGACTTTCAATTAAATCTAAATCTATTTCACGTATTCTTTTTGACATAATTTATCCGTTATTAAATCCTTCTTGAATTAAAATTGGTTTGTTTTTATAAACTCTACTCATTTGTTTTACTGTTGGGTATGTTTTTTTAAATAAATATAAGTTTGGATAAATCATTTTTGAATTAGTCCAATCTGTTATCATTCTGCCATCTTGTATAATTTTATTTGCCACTACAATTTTTGATATCTCTACCTTCTCTTTTGATTTTGTGTAATCTAACGGTGCCTTATCCCACCAACAAATATCTACAAAAATATCTTCATCAATACCCAATTTAATTGCACTTAACATTAACTCTTGTAACTCTGAATATATAGGTTTATTTGTTAAAACTATATCTATATCAAATGTTGTCCAATCTTCATTGAATCCACTTGCCAACCAAACATTGTATTTTTCTACATTCTTTAATCTAAAAAAGTTTTCTTTCCACACACTAAACTTATGCAGAGTTGGAGGTTGTAAATTACAATCAAATTCATAATTACCATATTCCCAAATCATTAACTGCCTCCAAATTCTCTCTTATACTCATCATATCTGGATCGAGAACTTCCTTGACTTGGTACTTCAGTTCTTATCTCTATTGGTGATGTAAAATACTTACCACTTCTGTCCATAATTCTACAGGTTAATATTCCATCATGTTTATCTAACACTGGATCTAACAATGTTATAGTTTTTTCTTCCCAATTCTCCCATCCTATATCTTCTTCAGTTATTTGATGTGCCTGCGCTTGTCCAATTGGTTTCCAATACCACCTATAAGAAAGTGAATCATCACCTTTTGCAGCAGTTCTAAACTCGTAATTTGATCTATTTGGATAACCAGATACGAACTCTATATTAACAACATCTGGCCAATCACTAGCTGGTTGATGTGTTGCATGTAACTTATCCCAACCCTTTCCAGCTTTTGGTTTTGAAAAATATACCCACTCTTCATAAGTATAAGAACGAATTTCATTTGCATAATCACTTTCATTTTCTGCAATATAAGCATTATAAAGAGTTGCGTCATCAGCTGTAGCTGGAGTAGTTGGTGGTGTTCCACCTTCTAATGCAATTCTAGCATTTTGAGTAGCAATAATTTCATTTTGTAACTGTTCTCCTAATTCTTTTATTGAATCTTGTGCATCTTCAAGTGCAGATATCTGTGATACTAAATCATCTTTTAATTGAACTAATTCAGAATCTTCTTCACCTGAAAGGTATGTGCGACTAACTTCAACTAAATATTGATGTGAATCAATTAAACCTGAACCTTTAATATCTTCTCTAAGTCTTTCATATTCTGAAAAGAATTCTGATACTGATAATCCTTTTCCTTGATCTGCAGAATGACCCAATTCTTCTATATCTCTATTCAACGTAGAGTCAATCATATTCTTTTTCATTATAGGTCTTGTTTGTTGAACTTCTACAAATTGATTAGGTCTATTTAATCCACCACCAAAATCAGGATCTTCAAAAAGAATAACCGAATTATCACTGTTTCTGAGAGTAGGTGTTGAATTAGCACTTGATCCACTCACCTTCATAGCAGTGAATTCTCTCTCTACTTGTTCATCAAACATTCTTCTATTTGCAGAAAGAATGTCCTGAAAGTGTTCACTACTTACTAACTGTTCTTTTGTATAAGGCATGTTATCTTACTACTTTAAATTCGAAATTATTATCAAAAAATTGATCTAATTTTTCAACTCCACTTCCACTCACCACTTTAAATAGTATACGATAATCTCTTTCTGGTTGTAATCCAGTTAACCACATATTAAAGTAATTACCAGTTGAATCACAACTTACTTTTGAACCACTTCCGAATGGTATAATAACATCTTCTGTGTATGCATCTCTAACTGAGTAATAACTACTTCCACTTGGTAAATACTTTACTACTAAATTAGACGGAGTGGTATCATAAGTTGCGGTTGGAAACCTTTCTCTACCAACAAGTCTAAATCTAACCTTAGAATCTTCCTTATATTCTGGTCTTAACCCCTTCATATAAACTAATAAATTCTCTACATCCGTTCCTGAAAGTGCGGATAATGACCCTGTTGACCATTTTGAATCGTCCCATTCTACTTCTAATTTTGGTGGATATATTGTGTGAGTATCCCTTGAGAAAAATGAAAAATTACCAAATTTTATACTATTACCTTCATCCAAAGTACTATCACTATTACCTATATTTCCTGACCTCTTTAATATAAATCCTTCATTTGGAACTGTAGATGTTAACCACTTATCAACTAACTCAGTAACGTTCATTCTCATATCTTTTGACTCATGATCAAAGGATTGTGATGCTGCATATCCACTACCACTAAACCAAGTTCCACCAGTGTCATTACTTTGACTAACCCATTGAGTACCTGCAACAAATCCATCTCTATATCTCCAACTAACACCTTCAAGAGTCCACGGAGAATCATTATATCTACCCATACCCATGTCCCAAGATTGACTAACTGGATATGCATACAATGACTCTGAAGTGATTAACTCTTGTGGATGTGCATCATATAAGTTTAAATAATACTTTGCATTAGAAGGTATTAAACCACTACTTACAGACGATGAAATGTAACTTAAATCAAATTTTATTAATACTCTAGATACATTTATTACTGTAGCAGCATCATTCATATCTTTTGTTATCTCAAGAATTTCATCGAGACCTGTATTCACACTTTGGGTAGCTGCACCCTCATATAATGTAGCGTCTTTTTGGGCAAATTCAAAATAATGCATTAAATATCTCCATCAGCTTTTCCTAATATATCAGTATTAGGATATTTCAATTCAAAAATACTTGGGTCTACAGATGGATATATAACTCCATTTTTCGTACCCTCATTTATATCATATATGTTACCAGAATATCCATTTGCCTTCTTCCATTTATTAGTTATTACTATTGGAAGTCCATTTGGATTATTTTCTTTAGGTGGAACTGTAGCAGCTATTCCATCAACTAACGATAATTGATAAACTAAGTCTGCAACGATAATTGGTTGATTAATTTGCCACTTATCTATATCAAAGAAGTCTTTAATTTTTTCTATACATTTCAATACAACTTCATGCTTATTAAATCCTCTAGCAGTTAAGATATTAAATGTAACTCCTATGTTAATAACCCATGCATCTTTAATATTAATTGCATCTGTTACCATTCTATATTGTCCAAGATGTGTCTGTATATTCTCTTTAACTGCTTGATTAAGTCTTACTAATCTTTTAGTAGAATCATATCCAAGAACATACGCATTAAGCGCTAATGGATTTGATATTCTCGTAGCAGAAGCTGATTTCTTAGCTAATAGTTCTTCCTGATCTGCACTAAGTGGTTTCTCTAATACTCCTGATTTATTTACATTCCCACCTTTAACTTTTTCCATAACTGCATCTGTAGATGCCTCTAATTGTTCATCTTGTACCATATACGCTTTTGCTATATTTCCATATTTAGGTGGCATAGAATATATACGAGTTATGTAATCTTCTTTTGTTACAGCCCTTTGTTGAGCCTGAAAATATGCCAATGAATTTTCTTTCATCTCTCTTAAACTCTCTGAACTTTGACCACCTGTTGCAGGCACTACATTTGTAACTGCTACAGAATTTTTAGTAGCTCCAATAACAGCAGAATCGAGCGCACTATCATCAATCGTAAAGGAAATATCTGATATATTTCTAACCTCACCTTGCGCTACATTATCATCTGTACTACCACCATAAGAATATATAACTGTTAAGGTAGTATTTTGTGGTGCTTGTCCATAAGTCTTTGTATTTAGAAAATTTGCTGGATCAAATGCCGTATCAAAATTGTTTACTCCTCCTGGAAGTGAAGATCCAATATTATCTGGATTTGGAACCAGTTCTTCATCAGGACTATCTGAAATACCCGCACCAAACCTCAATTCAGTCTTATCAGTTCCGTTTATAAATCTTGTAAATCGTCTAGCAACCTTTTTAAGTTTTAGTAAATAAGGTGAAGTATCATTATATTGTGATAATTCTGGATCGGTAGATGAATTATTCTCTGTTTCTATAAATACCGTATCTTGTGCTAAAAATCCTACTTCATGCCAATCATTTCCATCACTGTCTGTTACACTAACAATATCCATAACATTTTTATTTGCAAGAGTAATCTTAGAATACTTAGTTGCTCCAAGAAAATCAAAATACTCTGTAGCCATTTTACCACTTACAACTTTAGTACTCTTTTTAAGTAAATATTTTGTTGGTAAATTAGTAGCATTATCTACTTCAAATATATCCGTAGTAATTTGATCATAAGAACTTGAAAATTTAAAATTTACGTCATCTAACGTTCTAAATATAATATTATTTGTTTGTGATTTTACCTGAGATCCAGCATTAATTGTTAATGCATAATCCATATCTGGTTTTACACTATCCCCAGATCCTATAGCAGGTACAGTTTGGAAAAAATCTACTGTTGCCATAGCTGGTGATGCTAATTTAGGTCTATATCCTAAAGATTGAACAATTTCATATACAGTTTTTTTCTCTTCTGCAAATGCTAATAGAGATTCTTTAAACTGTTGATCAATATAGTAAGAAAGTACATCTCCAACATATGATGCCATTTCTATGAACATCATTCCTGGTGATGCTTCATTAAAATCATTATATGTATTTGGGAAATATACTTTTGCATATTCAATAAGATTATTTCTAAAACTAGCAAAATCTCTATTTAAATATCTAACTTCTTTTTTTATATCTTTAGCTGGCATTTACTTTCTCCTATACATTACCACCTTCAAAGTTTAAAGTTAATTCATCAAGTGCATCAGGTGTTAAGGTAGTACTAAATTCTATAGCTACATTAGCTAAATTTGGATTTGCAGTATCAAATGTAACATCTACATTCGTAATAGTTACATATGGCAACCACATTTCAACTGCTTCATTAATTGAATCTTCTATTGATGTTTTTAAATCAGAATCCATTTGTTCAAACAAGACATGATGTAAACTCGATCCAAATTCTGGTTGAGATACTCTTTCACCAGGAATAGTCAACAACAAGTTTTGTAAATTACTTTTTGCTTGTTCCTGTAATGTTTTACTTTGATTAAAAAATCCAACACCTTCATTTCTTCCTAATGGAAAAGTTAAACCTATCCATGTGTTTGGATTTATATCATCTTGTCTTGTATTAGGCATTTATTACGCACCCCGTCTATTTTTAGTTATTTCTTCAGATTTCTGTAATATTTCAGTATAATCCTTTGTAAGTGCATTCATAAGATCTTCAGGAACCTCATCAACATTTAATCCCTTTTCCTTAAGTGTTTGTACTGCAGCAATATCTCTTTGTCTTTGTACATCACCACCACCTGCTAACTCATCAACCCTATTTGAATCAAATACTTCTCCAGTCATTGTTGGATATTCTTCGTATCCTTCAACTTGTGGACCTCCACCTTCACCTTGTGGAATTCCACCAACGGTTTCATTTAACACTTTATTTAAACTTTGGTTTTTAGTATATTCCACATAATTCTTCTTAGGTTTTTGTAATATCTTTTTAGTTGATACAACTTTATTGGATTTAATTTTAGGAATAGCAGCTGAAAGTTTCATGGAAGAACTTTCATTAATAAATATCCGTTTAACTTCTTTTTTAACTTCTCTGCGTACTATTTCTGTTATTATATTAACCAATTCATTTTTCTTCATTACTAACTCCCTTTTTTAATTTGAAACCTTATATCCTACAAATGGTACTGGTACTGGACCTGGAATCATTCCTGAAAGTCCTATCATATGTGTATTAAATGCCTGTACCAAATCATCTAAGAATTTATCTAACGAATCCCTTGGATAACTAGGTGGATAATCTATCCACAATGGTACTCCAGCATTAACCATAATAAGTGCACCATTAGTTAATGGTGTTCCAGGCACCCAATAAGACAATAATCCTAATTTTAATTGTTGTCCTATTTTAAATACTGGCGCAACTCCATTTATAGTAGCATTAAAAGCTAATTTTAATGCACTAGCTAATCCAGCCTTATTACCACCTGCATATACTCCACCAAATGCAGCTCCTTGTGAACCTTCAAGAAATGGTGGTATTGGGTTTGCTGTCATAACTGCTAAATGATATTGATCAGCAATCAATTTAGCAGCATCTTCACCACTTTCAAATGTTTCCCAACTTCTTTTATATGTATCTTTAAATATATTCCAACCCATAATATTATACTGTAAAATTTTGTTCGCTCAAAATATCTTTTACTTTACCTTTTATATCTGCAAAAGCCTTTGCTAACGGTCCAGTAGTAGTTTGTGCGACATTAAGTTTTGGAATCGGACCGGCTGGAGTTGGTACTGTATGGATTCCATCAAGAATCCCAATTAACTCCAATAATAAATCAACCAATATTTGTCCTTTAACTACTGGCTCAGTTGCTTCCACATTTCCTAAAAATATTTTAGGTGATTCTACTACAGTTTGTGTTGTAGCTATAAAATTTATATCATTTGCACTATAACAAAATATATCTCCACCATTTTTAGCATTAAATAGAAGTCTATCAGAATTTAATATAATTTGTTTACCATCTATAGTCGGAGTTAAATCACTTTCTATAGCTACTTCCAATGGCACCTCTTGATCTGAAGTTATCCATAAAGAAGACCCATCTGCATTAATATCTTCCGTAACTGGCTTATTTGCATTATTTTTTAAATCATCTACATCCGCAGTTTTACCAAATGCTTCAGCATCTGTAAGTTGTCCAGCTCTAATAAGTATGTTTGGTTCTAAAGTATCTGGGTTAGATCCAAATCTTATAGATTGTCCAAGTCTTCCATTAAATATAACATCTCCAAAAGTAGGTTGAAGTTGTCTTATTAAAGGATTTGGTTCAAATGGATCCCCAACTGTAAATTCACCTGACGCAGCCTTATTTGGTGTTTTAGTCGCACCTACCTCTCTTGACCTATTATGAGCACGCCGACGTGTAGTATTATCAGTAAGTGAAGCTTTATCACCACTATATCCTGGATAACTATTACTATTAGGTGAACCTAACATATTAATAGTTTGAGCATAATAATATCTACCTAAATATCTTCCAACTATAACATATTCTCCAATAAGAGGATACTGTTTTATGTTTGCATCCATTGGTTGAATCCACCCTAACCTACTTTCAGGTTGTTTATGTTGACTATTAACCATTCTACCTTTAATAGCTCCTATTAATGAATAGGTTGGTGTACCATCTGCTTCTAATGGTAAATCTTCTTCATTAAGTATTACATCAATAACCTCTGTAGCCTCTAATTCGTAAAACTCCGTAGACCTTAATCTTTGTTCTACTCCTGCTAACGAATTATGTATTTGACTTAAATTAGGTAAACCACCAGTAAAAGGTTTAAAATCCTTTGATGCACCTGGTCTTGATTTATATGCCATATTAATTTACCTCTGGTACTTGTTTAGTCTCAATTTCATGAGTTATATCATCTGAACGTTTTTGTAGATCACCAACAACAGTATCTAAATCCTTTACTAATTGTTCTTTTTCTCTATCAGACAATAAAAACTCCCCTTCAGCCCCTGAGCGACTTTCAGCCGCAATTAAGCGCTGTACAACTTGAGCTAACTTAACAAGTTGTTCATCGTTTTTTACGTTAATTTCAAGATATTCTTTTATCATAGGAATAAGTTGAACTGCCATATCACCATCCTTTATAAAACCAGCTACTTCCTTAACTAACAGTTCAAGCTGGGTTTTATTTGTTTTTGAATTCTCATAAATATCCTCAAATAAGGATGATAAACTTTTTCCTTCAAATATTTCAAATTCTACACTCATAATTGTTTCCTCGATTAGATATTATAACTCAATTATAAATATTAATAAACGCAAAAATGACAGTTATATACATATATAACGAAATTCTTTACTAAATATATATAATAGTTATATATGTGAGATGTTTAGTATAGATATCTCAATATAGAAAAAGGGATAGACCCTTTTTTGTTAAAACAAACGGGAGAATAACCATGAAGGAAGTCATAACTACAGTCAAAAGTTGGTTAGATGATATGGTTCATCTAATGACCTCTTTCATAGCAATCGGAGCCGTAGGCGAAGTATTGTTTGGAAGTGGTGTTTTTGGCGTTAATGTTATAGGTAACCTGACATCAATTATAGATAAGTTTGGCAATTCTGGTTTTGCAGGATTAGTCGCTCTATTGGTGTTAGTGGGTTTATTCCGTAAGTAAAGGCCTTTTCATAAGGAATAAAACAAAAAAGGGGATTCACATAATCCCCTTTTTTTTTGCTTTAAAATATAGAACCTGTATTAGAGGTATCTATAGAACCAGTAGACTGATATTCCTTAAATAATCTCTTATAATACCGTTTCATTACATTAACAACTCTTGTAATATGTTGAGTATTAGAACCAGTCATTTCTCTTATTAATACATAAAGAGCTTTCTTGTTAAAATTCTCCATATTTTGTGATCTCCTAAATAACTCTAATACAGCATCTGCAACAAGAATATCCTTTTGTCTCTTAAAAATATTAGGTAAATTATTCTCCCAATAATCTAACATCATACTTGTAAATTCTTCATAGGTTTCCTTATCTGCTATAACCTGTAATTCACTAGATAAGTTTCTTTTAAAGTCTAATACATCTAATTCCCTATGACTTTTCATCTTTTTGTAATTATTATTATTATTTAAAATAAGATAATTTTTTGCAACTATAGAAAAGTAAGAAAATGCTTTACCCTTACCTTCCTTAAACTTATGCATATTCATTACAAGAAAAGATACTACTTCGTGCTTAACCTGTTCTGATGGAACATCAAAATAATAAAACTTAAATGTGTGAATTATATTCTCTGCTAATTTATCAAATGCATAAGCTATATGATCATTATAAATTGTATTTCTTAAAATAGGATCTTCTGATTTATTATATCTTACGATAGCATCTTCAGTTACTTGTGTAAAGTACATTCTTGACTTTGCTTTTTTACGTGGCATCTACTTCTTCTCCTAATGTTTCTTGTAAATCTTTAATTATTTCTTGTATTCCTGTGAATATAGTTCCAATCTCATCATCTGCTTCAAAATGACCAGTAGCATCTATTTCTTTAAGTTCTTCACTAACATTCGTTACACTATTAGAAAACCCTTCTACCCAAGTTTCTAACATTTCTGTTTTTCTTGTTAAGTTCCAAATTACATATCCTTCAATGAGAACAGCAATTCCTAATACTATTTCTACAATCATTTTTTACCTCCGAATAATTCATCAAACAAATCTTGACTACGTTTTTTCATATCAACATCTCCAACTTTTTCTGTACCATCTACTTTAGCGGCAGTTCTTATATTATCAAGATGTACTTTTTCCTCTTTTTGTTCTGCGTCCTCTCCACGTTTCCACATATCTGACTCAATATGTGTAGCCATACTATCAGCTTGATGAAGAATATAAGCTATATTAGATTTTAATCCCCAATCGGGATTCCAACTAATATAATAGTTTTTATTTGCTTCTTCATATAACCCATCTGTCAATCTTAAACCTATATATTCATTCTCACTCATTGGAATTTGAAAGTGTCCAAGTAAAAATATAGCTCTATCTGTAACTGTCATATAAGATAGTTCACCATTATGTGTAAAGATTTCACCACGATTTTTTCTATGCCATTCTGAATCTTGTGGGACATAATAATCTTTATCCAAATCACCAACTTTACCTAAATCATGATGTATAGCTGCAAATATTAATTCTTCATCTGTAAAATTAATAGTTGCTTTGTTTAGTTCCCACATCTCTTTAATCTGTACTGCTAAATCTGTTACGTGGAGAACGTGCTCTACATAACCACCAACGTGTGCATTGTGATAATGTTCTTTACCACTTGCGGGCGCTACTGTCATTCTATCTTCAAAATGATGATACATTTTAAGAAGTTTTTCCCTTCTGTTATCAGGATAATCTTCTGGAAATGTATCTTTAATAAGTTGTATTAACTTATTCCAATTCTCTTGGATTTGTTCTGCTGTTAATTGTTTCATATAACCTCATACCTATTTTTTGTTAACTTAATTGTAGGTTCAGTTCGTAACCTGTTCCTATAATGACTAAATGATATTCTAACACCCCAACCCATATGTCCTAAAATATCCTTTTTACTTACTGATTTCTTTTTATGAATAAAGTCTACGATTTTTGGATACGATTCACTACTATCTCCAATTACTTTAAACGATTCAGGTTTTAAAAAGTTCCATTTATTAAACCAAGATGGAACTCTATTTTCCCATTTAAAATCATTAATACTTTTCTTTAAATATATTGATGCTACGTCTCTCACAAAATCACTATTTAATACTTGTTCTATTTTTTTTAAAAAATCTTTACTATCTTTATATAACAATGGATAGTCTTTACCAACCATTTCAGGATAACATAATTTATTTGGTAAAACATACGGTACTCCCATACTTAAAGAATCAGTTGTTGCTATTGACCAAGCTGAGTACTTCTGAAAACAACCTACACCCACTTTCATAGATTTTAAGAATTTTAAGTATTCTTTTCTATCACTTATTTTAACTCTTTTTGCATAAGGTTTATCTATATCTGCTAAAGTAGTATAAACTGTAAAGTCTTGTCTTTTTTCCCACAACAAATCCATCTGGTTAATAAACCATCTAAACCCTGTATACTCATTATCTCTATGATTAAAAATAATATTGTTACCAGTTGGTGTAGATTTCATATCAACTTTATCAATTCCTAAATAATGTGGTTGAATTATTTCTTCTAAACTATGAACTATTCTTGGGTGATATGTTCCTGCAACTTTATCTAAAACTAAATCTTTTAACCACTCTGAATTTACTCCACATTCTTCCATCTCTAACATACCTGCAATATTATGCATTAACATAGTTTTATTATATGCAGTATTTTCTGGTACTTCAAACCAATGACTATATCCAACTATTTTTGGTGAAATATTAGTCTCATTATTAAACATATTTGATAACTGTAATGTATGTTCTGGCAAATGAGAATATAATACGTCATAATCTGTTTCTTTCCACCTCAATACTTTTTTAATTTCTTCAAAATTAAAGTGTGCTCTCATAGAATTTGGATAAGATGGTAAGTTAATAGGAATTTGAGTTGTATTTTCAAACATCAAACTCTTAATATCCATAGGTGATAAAATAGTCCAATGAATATCATCTCTTATCTTATTTAATTCTTTTATAACATTATGTAAAACAACTACATAAGAATCTTTTTCCAGATCCCTCATATAAGTTATGTTAGGATATACAAGAATTTTATACTCATATTCCTTATCATTATCAACTTCAGGTAACCATTTATATATGTTCAAATACAACCCTCTTTTTTCGCATACCATAACGGTTATTAATAATTTTCCATACTTGTGAATCAGTAGTTGTTGGACCTGGCATATGAAAAATGCAAGGTTCTGTATTAGTACGTCTATTGTAGATATATTTACTATTATAAATTATATCAAAATTAGCACTCCTACCATAATGTTCATCCCATAACACTTGAAATATTTTACAATCATAATCTAATCCTATAGGATTATCATTACCATATTTTTCATCATATTTTAAAAATATTTTAGTCCATACACCCTGATCTGAACCTAATTCAGAATCCTCTTTTACAAACAATGGATAAACTTCATTAATTAATTTTATAAAAGAATCTTTTTTTCCTATCATCATACCAGAATTTAAAAATCTATATTTTTCTTTAGGGTTTGGATAGGAATCTTCCAAAGAATCAAATGGATAACAGTTTGTTTCTGCATTAAATATTACTTTTGATTCTGTAAAATTTTCTGTAAATCTTTTCTCTATTTCTTCTAATCCTTTATAGAATAAAACATCCCTTGAATCAATAAAAAGAATATAATCTTCTTTTATATTAGTAGTATCTAATCCTTCTTTTAATGTAACAATTTTATCAACTGGTTTTTTCCATTTTATATATCTACCAAAAACTGTAGGATTTATATTTAAACGTTCACAACTTTGATATAACCTTTTATCATATAATTTATTATCTGATTCTACCCAACATACAAAAATATTATTCATTATAAAGCCTCGCTAATTTATCCATTTCACAAAACTTATTTGCTCTTGATTTTAATACAACTTTCATTCCCATTTGAACTTCATATATCCAAATATCTTCCTTTAATATTTCCATTGCGTCTAAAAGTGGTTGTTTATATTCTCTAACAACTGGTGTAATAACAACTAACACTTCTTCTTTTCTTTTACACTCTTCAGCAAGTTCTATTAAATAGGTATCATCAGAAAAACCGTAATAAACAACTTTTTTAGCGTCCAACTTCACTTAAATACCTTTCCTTTGTATCTTCCCAGGTTGTATTTAAGATATCTGAATAAAATAACTTTTCTGGTTTGATTCTATCTTCACTTAATAACTTTTTATACCTTCTAATAGCCTTTGGTTTCCACCAATTCATTATGTAATCACTATCATCAATATACTTCTTTTTCATTCTCAAAGCTTTTTCTTCTATCTCTCCCCGTAAAAATTCTTTTCCATTCTCATAAATGTCTGCAAAATATATACCTCTCTTAAAACCATGCTCATATGTAGATAACTTAATTCCTAATTCTTTATAAATTAGTCCTAAAATCTTTTGTTTAATTCCAGTTACTGGTCCTGAAACTCCAGGTTTTGGTGTTGTAGCTTTTTTATACTTTTCGGGATACTCTTCTTTATACCATTGATGCCAACTATCATAAGTTGCATCATCTGGCTTAATACTTATTCTACCTTTTGATTCCCCAAGAGTTTTCCAATGTGGAATACCATTATACATTGAGTGAATTCCATAAAGAGAAGTAGTTGATGCACCAACTAAAGTTTGACCATATAACTTTTTCCAAGTATCTCTAACTACCGATGAAGTTACCATAGCAGCAACTAACTTACCACCTAAGAAATTAAAACCTAATGGTTGAACGCAACATATAGTAGTTCCTATTGAAGTGTAATTTAACTTACCATCCTTAAATTTATTATCCTTAGTCCATCCAATAAATTTATCTCTTACTCCTAACGAAGTAACATCTGATCCCATACAAATCATACCTAAAACTTTATTTGTATTCTTATCTTTAACATAAAATTTTAAATTTCTGCCAGGATTGGCTGTGAATTCCATTGTATGAATTAACCTACGCAATAATGTCCAATTCTCATTATCACTTGCATTACCTTGTTCTACATATTCAACAATTGGATTTAAAGATTCAATTTCATTTACTGTTAATTCTTCATTATAGATATCAGTTGGCATCCAGATAGAATTATCTAACCGTTCAAACTTAGATGCTTTTTTGGTCATACCATAAACATCTTTATTGAACTCTTGCCATTTCTTATATAGAGTCTGTTCCTCTACTGACATAGTTTGTAAGTAATTCATATTATCTATGAATTTCTTTTTTTCTACATCATAGTCGAACTTTACTTCATCGAAGAAATCTTCGAAAGCCATATAACCTCTTTTTAATTATTACTATTTATACTTACTAAATTAGTAGGCCAATTCATCTTATAAAGATGTACATCTGTATACTTGTATGGTTGTACGTGTTTAGATTCTAATATATCAACATAGTTAACATACTTTGGATTCATTGTATCTCTTACGTTATACACACCATCTTTATGACCTTCAGTTGTCCCTTTAATGAGAATGAAATCCCCATAGTCAAATGGTCCACCCCAACGTTTTAATAAATTGCGAGATAATGCAACATACTTATAATCTGATGCTTCACTGATACGGATACGTGTTCCATCTGCTGTTATATTTGGTGTATTATCTGTTTGTGGATAAACTGGTTGATACATTGTTACATCAACTACTACACCATACTTATAAAACTCTTGTAATTCAGTTCTTAAATTATCTATAACAGATAATTGTTTATCTATTTCTGAACTATAAAATCGTTTATTTTTTTCCAACATATTAACAGAAAAAAATCCATTTAGTAAAACTACTAAAATAATATATGCCATAATAGATTGTCTATCAGTAAACATCTTTACTCCTTGTTTTGTTTGTGGAGCTGGCGGAAGTCGAATCCGCGTCCAGTATGTTCTTTTCAATGAGTCATTCACAACTTAGTTGATTTCTAATCGGTTAAAATCAACAAAACACCATCGAGTACGTAACCTCGACTCCGACAACACATCTCTCTGTTGCTAAGGAATAGTTTTCCACTAAGGTAGGATACTATTTCACCCAACCGTTTGTCTAACTTATTTTATGCTCGGGTGTTAGACAACCCAAGGACTTATGCGTAAGCGTAAGTCGGTTCGTAATTTGAAACAGGTTCAACGAAATCGTTGGACACCATTTCCGAATTGGCTAAGTGCCAATCAATTACCAACCCGTTTAGCGAATTATCGCCATTTGGGTTTTGTGAGTCTTTTTTCACGAGTCTACTCAAACTCTGTTGCACTCTATTGTCAAATAACACCTGTCGAAGCCGTTTCAGCCCCATACTGTTACTTATCAGTCGTTTTAACGTTCATTGCGACAAGTCCCTTTTTGCCTTCTCCGATTTC
This sequence comes from uncultured archaeon, assembly GCA_937890045.1. The sequence continues at coordinate 6,016 of CALBXV010000686.1, read as the reverse complement.
AAACTCAACTTTTTGACCTTCATCTAAGGTCTTAAAGCCATCTGTTTGAATTTCAGAAAAATGCACAAAGTAATCTTTACTATCTGTATCCGATTCAGAATCTGCTATGAAACCATAGCCTTTCTTATTATCGAACCATTTTACTACGCCTTGATTCATTTTCTTATTTCCTTCTTTTTGTTACCATAAGTTTTCTTGTTCTTCATCTTCTGAATATGCATCTAATGGATTATCAATTTCTATACTTAATATTTCCAATACCTGCTCTACTATTCTCCAATCTTCTTCTTCTATTGCATCTCTTAGTAAACTTATTATGTTATCTATATCTAACATATATAAATATCTCCTAATTTAAGGATAAATAGATTTATTTTTAATTTTTCATCAAATGTGGTTGAGCTTCAATTATACCTGCATCAGTAACTTTTATAAATTCTACCCTGCTATGAAACTCAGTAATATCATTAGCACCAACATAACTGAAAGAGCTACGAATTCCATCCGTAATGTCGTGTAATATTCTTTTGACTTTTCCTTTGTATGGTATAATTTTATGATTCCCTTCAACATTCTTACTTTCACCTCTAGATTTTTTAGAATCTAACGATGCTGATCCTCTATACTTTTTGTATAATTGTTCATTAGGCCATTTACCTACTTTTTCTATTTCGCCAGGAGTTTCTTTAGTCCCTGATAACAAACTACCCAACATGAAACAATCTGCTCCAGCACCCAAAGACTTGCAAGAATCGCCCACATTACGAATCCCACCATCAGCAATAACAGGCACCCCAAAGTTATCGCAAAGGGAAGCACAATCCAAAATAGAAGTAATAGAAGGAACTCCGACACCAGTCCTAATTCTGGTTTCACAGAGACTTCCATTTCCGATTCCGACTCGTACTCCGTCTGCTCCCCATTCACAAATTTGTCTAGCTGCTTTTGAAGTTGCGACGCTTCCCGCGACAACTTCGAATGTGTTACTAATCTCATTTTTTAATCTCCTCAAAGCATTTTTTACTAATTTATGATGACCATGAGCTACATCTATAAGTAGAACATTACATCCATTATTTATTAATTCTTGCGCTCTCTCAAACCAATCTCCTGTAACTCCTATTGCTGCACCCAATGGTGGATTTTCAAACCACGCTTTAGTTTCTTTCATTGACTCTAATATTCGTATCTGAACTTTACTATTTGTCTTCTCAATCTCTTCATCTAAATTTTCATATAGATGTTTACTTCCCACCCAATTACTTTCAATTTCAGATGTTAAATCGGAAACCATTTTAGCCTGTGTTTCAATTTCCATAAACCTATGAATAAAACCAATACCACCGTGATTCCACATTCCATATGCCATTTCATATTCCGTAATTGTATCCATTGGTGAGGACACTATTGGTATTTGTAATTTAATATTTTTGGTAAGGTTTGATGTTAAGTCTACATCATCACGAGATTCTAATTCAGAATACTTCGGTGTAATATTTACATCATCATATGTAAGATATTCTCTCATCTACTCATACCTCTTCTTTTCATATCATTATGTATAGAATCAACATAGTCTTTTGCTTCTCGTAAAGTAACTGTTTCTTTAAATTGATCATGCATTTCTTGTCTATAATGTTTAATAGCTTGTATCATAGCACCTTGAGCTACATAATCTTCTATTGTTTCATTCAACTCACATATTGCTAAATCATCAAACTCACCATTTTTAACTTTATTTCTAAGTCTCCATATTTTGTTTGAATCTCTCATTACATTAATTAACAAATCTCTTTGACTATCTGGATCTATAGCAGTTATACCTCTAGTTAAATCTCTTATATCCTTAATCATACTTTGTACAGATATTGAATGTTCAGTAAACAAATGCCTTTCTGTAGGAACGTCTGGTTCTGTTTTTTCGCATAAACTAACCAACATTTCTAATCTATCTAAGATAAGTGCTTTATCCATTTATATTTTATATATTTCCTGTGGTGGGTTATTCGCATGACATTCTTGATTACAATAATTATAAATGAAAACTCTTTTATTACCTCTCAAGTCAACTCTATCAGTCTTAGCTTCACTTTTACTATAAACCTTTTGTTTACCATAAACACCTGTTGATGGTACTACAGTAAATGTATATGGTTTACTAGCCATCTTACCGCAACTATAACATTTTTTGCTACCTTTTGTACTACTCATTTATTACCTTTCATTTTATCTTCAAATAATTCTAATTGATTGGGATTATTGTTAAGTGGATGAAACCAATTTCCACTATCATCAACCCACAAATTCCAACCTAATGATATATTAAATTCTATAGCTTCTAAAAAATCCTTTGTCAATCTATCTGAACTTTCTAATGTGATTGGTAATCTACTGTGTCGTATCTTTGTCATATTTCTTATTCATTTTCTTTTTATACCATTCTTTAGTTGGATTATCTTCAGTAGTATTCCATACTGCTTTATCTAATAACTCATTCAATGGTTTCATTTCTTCACCAAATCTTGCATCCATTTCCCACAACACATATAAATCTGTATTTAAAGATTCAGCAATTTTTTTCAATGTTTTATAATCTTCTGTAAGATTTAAATCACCATACCATACTTTACCATAACCTGGCATCAATACATTAGCATTGAATACAATTAAATCATCTGGATGTTGTTCTGTATATTCCCACTTAGCCCCACCTATCATTCTTGCGTCATAAAATTCAAAAGCATCAAAATATTTTTGTACTTCTTTTACTGGTACGGTTGGTTTAAAATCACTAGGGTATTCCCCAGTAAGTTCTATTGTTTTATCAAACATATTTATTCTCCATGTAATTTGCTAAATAAGATATACAGATTGAAACAAGCACATCTTCATATGGAAGTGCGTTTGGAACTCCAAAATTCCATATTATTAATAATAGTAGCCATACTCCCCAAATAATTTTACTCATTTGGTATAAGTACTCCTCTGAGATAATCATCTAATAAGGATCTTTCTATTTTAATTCTTTCCTTATAATCTTCATAAGTTTCATCTTCAAGTCTTTTCAGACCTTGTAAAACAGTTGATACTTTGTATCGTTCATCAAGATAAGGTTTCTGAGTTGGGTATTTAATTGTCCAATCCATTTAATTTACTCCTGCCAATTGAAAAATTTGTTATCTGATTTAGTTTCTAGAATTCTGTTATAAATATCTACATGTAATACATGTTCTGGATTCACCACATCACACCATTCATATTTTTCCCACTTACCGCTTTCTGTTGGTTTATCATAATCCTTATGATTACTGATATAAACCTTTACACCATATTCTCTAAGAAGTGTTATATACTTAGTCTTACCTGTAGCAAATAAACCCTTTTCATCTTTAGTTACTATATAAAGAGGAAAGTTCCAATGTTCTGCATGCCAAGCAGAAGAATAAACACCACTATCAGAGAAAGCACCTTTTGAAGATACAACACAAACAACATCAAGCGTCTGATTAATAATTACCATATCTACATCAGGAAAAATACCATCAATTAATAATTGTTTATAAGTTCTAGGTGGTAACCCCCGTCCATTCTGATAAAAGAAATAACCTATTTTATTATTAGTTTCATGTCTCTTACCCCAATACACTTGAAATCCATTATATCCATCTACTAATCCTGCTAATCTATCAACAATACGAAGCTCTAATTCATTTCCACGGTCTACCTGACCCGAATAAATCTCAGACATCACTTCGGAAATAATCTTCTCATTATTTTTATAACCGTTTGGTTTTGTAACTTCCACTGCCATTTTAAACACCTATGTTAACTTTCTTTGTTCCGATTTTTTTATTAATATTAGCATTACCAACTTCCATTTCTTCTCCGCCTTCTGAATATGATTTATCACCAACATGCACCGCATGAGTTTTATCACCATCAGTAACATCATAAGTCATAAGAGTATCTCCAGTATACTGATCAACCCAATTTGCTTTAGAAGCCTTATGTAACTTTTCAGCTTCAGTTAAACTTCTCTTTTTAGATTTCTTTATAAGTACACCAGCCCTTAACCATTCTTCATATACATCATAAAAATAGTTATTCATTTTTCCTAATTGAGAATTAATATTCTTCCCAACGTTTCTTCCAATCTTTTGTCTGCAAAATCCATGTTCATTTTCATGAACAGTTTCTTCCTTAGTAATAGGATCAATGTTTGTTACATATCTCGGAGTTCCATCATCGTTCTTATGTTCAACAACTGTAATCTGGTGATTGTCATCATAATAATAATATTTATCTGCTGCATCCAATGCTATAATCATCTTTTCAAGAAGATCAACGTATGCATCCTTACGTCCAATATCAAGTGTAGCACCTTTAAGTTCTGTGCTAAATATTGGTAACTTACCTTCCAAAAGTTGATAAGTAAATGTATGCATCAATAAACTCAAGTTCTTAATACCACCTAACTTTACAACAGCAAAAGTATCCTTTACTCTATAGTGAGTTAAGAATCCCTCTGCAAGTACATCCCAAGCTTTGGTAACTTTCTTTAATGTATTTGCCTTTATTGGTGCACCATACTCACAAGCACTATCAAGAGTTTTATCATCAAATTGTTTATAAACATCTGGATATGCAAAAAGTACTGATAAAAGTATAGTTCTTAAATCATCTCTCTTCTTCAAAAAATCAGATTTAAATGCACGTTTAAAATACTTTACTGTAAATGGATTTTTTTCTATATTTGACATATCCCTTAAAAAATCAGCAACCATAGAAAATGTTGCAAGTCTCAAATCCATTTTTGTTAATGGACTTCCACTATTAACTGCTTTATAAATTGACATTAACTGCTCAACTGATGCTGATTGGATTACTACAACAGGAACTTTAATTTCTCTGATTAATTCTTGAACCTCAGAAGGATACTTAACAAATTCTTTACCTGTTAACTTAACACTTTCTCCAGTTAACGTAGTAAACTTTTCATTTAATTTCTTGTTTGTTGGTTTATAAGCAACTTCTCCTTTTTCGGGAGCCATCCAAGACTTTTCAGTTTTAATTCTATGTTGACCATCAAGCAAAATATATTCTTTACCATCTTCCTTCAATGATACCATATAATCTAATGTATACTTTAAATTTTCGTATTCATCATCTTGATTTGTAAACTCTGTTAGTCTATCTTCAATATCCATAATAATAGAATTAACTTCCACTAATATACGAATACTAAATAATCCTGTACCATCTAATAGTGATGCAAAATAGTTATCAATCCTTGAAGATTTCCAAGGTGCAAAAACTCTCTGCATTAACTCTCTATCAATATAAATTTTGTGAACTTTTTCGATGAACCAACTTAATTCGAATTCAAGCCAAAGAAAGTTTTTACCTTTTCCTGACCTTAATGTAGTTGGTGAAAATCTATAACCTTTTATTTTTTTATCTGCCATAACTGTCCTTCTTTCTCTAATTGTTATTTGTCAATAATGATAATTGCTTCATCATCTTCTATGGATACGAAATTTAATTATCATCATACTTCACAAGTAAGTATTGCGCACTGCCCTGAAAACGTCTAAAAAGATCGTTATATTGATTTTTTTCCTTGAAACCAATGTAATTTTCCATCACCATTATCAAATGCTTCCCAACCACAGTTTTTCCATATACATTTCCATTGATATCTATCTGTCCAACTTTCAAATGGTTTCATAGCCCATCCACAATTACATATTGGACTATGGTTATACCATTTTTTAACTAACCACTTAAACATTTTTTTCTTTATTATAAATTTCTTCACAATCACAAGTATCGTTTGAACAATCATCACCGTCCCACCTTTTTTGATGTATCTCTTGCCAATCTAATCCCATAAATCTCATATTGTACATTCGTTTCTTGTGATCTTTAATTAATCTTTTTTCTCGTTCTGATTTAAGTTCTTCAGCAATCATTTTTTAACTCCTAAATTATTTTTACTCATAATCATATCAGCAAT
>CALBXV010000685.1 GCA_937890045.1 uncultured archaeon | reverse complement strand
TATAACTTGTGGCAAGGGAATCATTAACCATTCTTATTGTTAGAAAATAAATAGGGAGTAACATTGTCAAATAAAAAGGAAAAGAGAAGTCCAGGAACTAGGAAATATAGAAGTAATAAGATTCCATTTGTATTTCCTTATAAGGGATTAGACGACCCCGATTATATTAGAGATAAGAAAGAGTTCTTTTCAGAACAGAGTAAAGAGTTCAATGATATTAAGCCTAAATACAAACTGTATAATGGATGGCCAGCATTTCACAATCTACAACAACGAAAGAATTGGATAGATAAAGTAACTCCATCTAGAAAATATAAGAAGAAACCTCAAGGTGGAAGACAAGACTTAAAAGGAAAATATCCAAACCACCATTTCGGTAGAGCAACATCTTCTAAAGAAGGAAGTACAGATTCTAAGGGAAATAAAAGAGGAATAAAATAAAGGAGATAATAAAATGGGATTTGATTTACATGGACTAAATCCAGTGAACCCTCATAATGTAGAGAAGCCAACACATAATTGGCATCAGGAACACACGCACAAAGAAAATGAGATATATTTTGAGAAGCTGGGCGCATATGAAGTAGCAGTTGTAGGCGCACATTGGTATACTAATAACTGGAGATGGAGACCACTCTGGGCGTTTGTATTTCAAGCATGTGTTGACTTTATGAGCACAAAAGACCTACAAGAAGGCATGGATAATAGTGGGTATAAAATAAGCAAGACTAAAGCAAATAAAATAGCAAAGAGATTGAATGATTTAGATAAAGATGGTTCAATAGTACAATATCAGAATGAGTACACAAAAAGATTGGCAACTCTTCCACTAGAAAAATGCAGCTTTTGTAAAGGCACAGGTATTAGACTGGACCCTATAGGAATGGAGCTAAGAGAGAAAGACCCGAACTTTAAGTGTAATATTTGTCATGGTAAAGGTGAAGTAACAGATATGTCCACACACTATCCATTTAGCTATAGAGAAGTATTAAGCTTTAAGGAATTTTGTGAGAATAGTGGAGGGTTTAAAATATGTTAAAGAAATGCAACAAACCTGGCTGTGATATTCTCTATGAAGAGATGTACCAAACTCCTGCTAGACCAAAGAAAGATAATAATACTATTATTAAAGATTACATGTACAGAATTATAATGAAAGAGAAAATAAAAAATGATGGCAAGTTTGGAGTAGGCAAGACTATAATACAGTTCTTACAACAGGAGATAGATAAACTATGAACACAGAAGTAACAGCTCTATTTGGAAATCCTAAAGACCCAAGTAGAATAGAACATGTAGGTGTATATAGAACAAGAAGAGAAGCTGATTTAATCAAGAATACAATCCTAAGAAATGGTATGATGATAAAATATCTTGATAAGAGGTCACCTAATGGCCCATATAAAGACGTTAAAATGAGACCAAATGAAATCATAATGAGTCAAACAGATCATCCACCTACATTTCCAAACTCTAAAGCAGAGAAATATCTAGACCTAGTAGAAGAAAGGGAACAAAGGAGAAGAAGATGAACATAAATAAATGGCTACATATGTATATATCAATGATAGTGCACCCAATCACTGTTAATAAAAATTCGGGATGGGCTCTTTCTAATAATATGAGAATCCTTTTCACGAAAGATGCCACATTAACTGCGGAGTCCAAAACACGTCTTATCAGACACTATAAGAAAATAGGAGTACTTAAAGATGATGAAGATAAGAAAGGTTCTAGAAAAGTATTGGAAAATAAGCAAAAAGAAACATAAAATCGTTGAGGGCAACTGTAAATGTGATGAATGTCAATATTGGGACAAAGAAGTAGAAGTTATGGCTGAAGCTGAAATGTTTAGAAGAGCCTATGAAGATGGAGAAGATATTGAACAATATTTATAACTAAAATGGATGGTCACCGATGAGCCGAAAGGCAAAATTGCTGGACACCTCTAATAGGTTGTTGCCGTAATAAATCTAGAGTCCTATTAAGTGTCAGACTATAAACACACACGGTTAATACTCTGTATGCGGAGTAAGGGGCTAACCATCCATAAAGACTAAGCCATGTCTAGTTGTGAGCTAATGTCACTGTTAACTTTGGGAGTATATACCTAGTCCTACTATCCCTACCTCGGATAGCCCTACCTTGCGGTAAAACCCCAGCTAGGTTATACTCCCAGATAATTAAATAGGCTCTTGGAGGGCAGGCAGGTATACTAGGCATGGTTTAATTATTTGCTTTAAGTGTATATATTTGTTAAATTAAGGGAGTGGAGAAATGATAAAATTAGAAGATATTTACAACGATTATATTGTAAATGAGAACAATATTAATCGTAAAAAGTATAAGAAGTATAAGGGTTTCTACTCAGCATCCTCCGCTGGTTCCTGTTTTAAGAAACAGTATTATCATATAAAAGACACAGAAAGAGATGATATTGACTTAAGAATTAATAGAGTACTAAGACTTGGTACAGTAATCCATAAAGATATACAGGAAGCTGTAAAAAATTATGGTTGGGGAATAGCTACTTCCAAAAATAGGTATTCTAATTTTGAGGCAACAGATAAAGACTCCTCTGCTGATTCTCAGATGCTTGAAACAAAGATAAGAATATTTATGGAACATAAGATAGAGATACCTGAGCTTAATGTTGTTGGACATTTAGATATAGCTGTGATAGTAGAACACCCAGATGGAAATACTATTGGATACTTAATGGATATAAAAACATCACACAGCTGGCAATGGACAAAGAGATTTGGACTAAGAAAGAATAGAGACCCAAATCCTTCTACAAATTATGAGCTTCAACTTGGAACATATGGAATTGGTTTAACTAATCAATATATATTAGATGAAATCAATCTAAGCCTAGAATGGTATAAGAAAGATAATAGTGCATTTAAAACAGTAAAAATTAATTCTGATGATTGGATGTCCAGTGCATTAGAATACTGGACTAATTTAAATGAAGTTCATGAAGACGTTCAAGATATAGACGACCTTGTGCCGTGGGTATCATCTATGGTACCAGCACATGGTAGCAAGGATAACCCGTGGGAGTGTAACTACTGCCCATATAAATCAAAATGCAAACCAGAAGAAGGAGTATAAAATGACAGCTAAAACAAATGACCTAGTAGCTATTAATGCAGATACTATACCAATGAAGGTACTACGTAAGGTAGAAGGAGATATACAAAAGAAACATAAAAAGGTAAGTGATACTCCAACCCCCAAAGCTTTCATTAAGAAGCAACAGGATTTTGACTATGTAGAGTTTGGATATATGAGGGATATAATACAAAAGAACTTTCCAACATATAGTTTTACAATACAAGCATTTGAGATTCTAGGCGATGCAGCTTGTTTAGTGCATGGTAGGTTCAGATGGTTTGATGAAGGTCTATGGAGAGAGCATGATTGTATGGCTGCTCATAGGATTCAAAAGAAAAGAACAGATGGTGCATATGTAAATATTGGTAATGATATAAAAGCAGCGGTGACAGACTGTTGGAAGAAGGGTGCGAACATGGCATTTAATGTCGCAGACGATGTATATAAGAATATAATAGAGGATATGGAACTAACAGATAAAAATGTAGATGACCTACTAGAAGCAGCTAGAGCTATAAGCGAAGACAAAGCTGATGAAGTAGCAAGTAAAATAACCGCAGGACTTGTCCATAAAGGGAACTTAGATGGAAGTCTTGATAAACTAAGGAGACTAGCTAAATGACTACTCGTGGAGCTAAAAAAAGACTCGGTACAGGACAGCATAGAATAGCTGTAGTACTACCTAAAAAGACATATTACGCACTTGTAAAAGCAGCAAAAGATGAAGATAGATCAATCTCAGGACAAACTAGACATATAGTAAATACACAGCTAAAACAAAGGGGATACTACGATGCAAGTAGGATACGATGACGGAATATTACAATCAGGTATAATATACTCTGTAGGAACAAATGATGGAAAAGAGTTTCGTGAGATACAGTATGTGGGACAGAAGTTAATGAACGGAAAACCATGTATGGTATTTGTAACGGGAGAAGGTTCTCAGCTAACTGTTAATCCTAGCTATCACACATTTACATTAGAGCATTTGGATAAGACAACTGAGAAAGATAACACAAATAAAGAAGGAGAAAGCGATGGCGAAATTAAGCGAAGCACAAGCTACTGATTTAGCAAATAGTAATATTCTTTCTGAAAAGAAGATTACAGAACTAAAAGAAAGTGGCTTTATTGCTAATAAGAAGAGGGGTAATAAACATTACTTCAGAACTGCACAGGGAAAGTTTGTTACTTTTCAATGCTACTGGCAGGGAATGGGTGATAGCACCCCCTCTAAAGCGATGGAAAAATGTAAAGAGGAAGTACTTGCTATAGTAGGTAAATACTCTAAACCAACTAAAACAACAAAAACAAACTCGTAAGGAGACAATAATGAAAAAGATAGATGCCTTCTATGATGGCTCAGATACTGGATGGAAACCGATTGACTTTGGACAGGTATATCCTGCACACGTTCATTCTCTTGTTACTAGGGAATTAGAACGAACTAAATCGGGACCAGCAGTTGTATTCAACACCACATATGTTATACATGATGATGCTGCTAAGCAAACTCAGGATGAATGGCAAATGGATGGTTATGAATATGAGGTGGATAACGAAGGAAACAGGATACCTGTTGTAAATGGAACTGGTGAACAAGAAACAGCATCATGTTCTCATATAGTAGGTAGAAAGTTCCGTGACAGAGGTACTTTTTGTTTTACGACTAGTGAATCAGCTAATCTAAACAGAAGGTATGTGGAGTATATGAAGCTATTTGGCTTTGAGCCAGAAGTTTCTAAAGGAAAAGATGACAAAGAATATGTACAACTTTCTTTGTTGGAATCAGATGATATTGTAGGAAGCCCAGTCTTAGTTAAACTAGGACAGGAAGAATATATAACATCAGATACCAAGCATCTTCCCGAAGCTCAACAGGAAAAAAGAAAGGCTACTAAAGTCTTTAAGGTTGTTCCCTGGGCTGATGGTCCAAAACTGTCACCTGCTGAAATGGAAGAAGACATTCCGTTTTAGTTAATTAAAAACACAGAGAGTAGGGTCTAGTATTTGTTTAACTCAGACAATATAAGTGTCGTTGTCTGATATGACTCCTTTGAAATGCTAGACCCGAAAACTGTTAGGAGATAAAATGAAAATAGCAGGTATATGTTCAAAACATGGATACTATAAAGGTGAACAATGTCCTAAATGTAAGAAGGAGAAGAAACAATGAGTAAAATGGGATGGGTAGCTCACTTAGCAGAATTAGGTGATAAAGACGAGCTGGTTGATTATCTTTTAACTGATTGCTATTTTAAAGATCAGAGACAAGCAGAAATGGCTGCTGATGATTTTTTAGATGCTCAAAAAGAACTTGAAGAAGAAGGTATTTGGAAAAAGAAGAAAGAGGACAAAGAATGAACAAAATATGTATAATATGTAAAGATGAAATAAAAGAAGAAGATTATGGTAATGGTAAAATATGGGATGGTACTCATAATCCTGATCCATGGCCGTCTAAAGTAGGTGAGTGGTGCTGTACTGATTGCAATAATCATGTAGTATCACCTACCAGATTCTACCTATTTAAAAAGTATCGGCAGAATGAAGGAGAGCGTCATGAATGAAAAAGATGGCTTTAAAATAAAAGTAGAAAGCAGTAAAAATCGTGCTTTTGGCGGTGACACAGGAATAGACACTAAAGATGAACAAGGTGTATCAGATGCTTTGCTGGATGCTGTAGAGCATCAACGTCAAGTTAATGAAAAACAGAATACGATTAACGAAATGTTAATTGATTCAGTTGAAAGCCTTATAAACGCTGATGTAGAATCAGTAGTTAATGTAAAAGATACAAACTATACAAGGTATTACGATAAAGAACTTGGTATATGGTTTTGTAAATTTTGTGAGCAACAAATCGTGGGAGACCAAAATGGAATATAAAGTAGATACTATATGGAAAGATTACATCGCATTTGGAACAAATATCGCTTACAAGTGCTATAGAAAACGTGAAGACATAGTTATTATATATAATGAAGAAAAGATGACTATCCCTTGGCATATCTTAAAAGAGGATAGATTAGATATTCGTGGGAAAACATATGAAGATAAGAAGAATCCGAGCTTAAAATACCGATTATGCTACTTTAAATGGGACCCTAGTGAGAACTATCAAACTATCCTTGATTTTGAGATAGATGAAGACTAATTTTAAGGGAGTATTTGGAGAGCGGCTTAATACATGACTTACTCCCTTCCTCTTCTCCACTCCCCAAAGTCATAAGCCGTTCTCCCTTTTTTTATAGAGGAGAACGTGGTAATTTTATCTTACGCCCAAAAGGAGGAGATTCACCATTGAGCGATAAAAAGGAACGAAAGATGGAATCTGAACCACGAGTCGTACTAAGACTCACCGATACTGAATTATCTAATATAATCTTATCTCTACAAGGTCATGTAGGAGCTATTGTTGCTTCTGGTAGAAAACAAATGAATGGGGAAGCAGAACTTCTTAATGACTTAAAAAAGATTAAAACTGATTTAAAAGATAGAGCAGTTGTCCATGATACTACCAGTGTAAAGGCTATGCTAGGGCCGATGTACTGTGAAACCTGCGACTGAACTATCATCACTTGAAGAAGGAGATCATTTTATACTTGAATCCTCAAAGTCTAAGGGTGTCTTACTCCGTAAGAGCCCTTTGGAATGTCGTGTTCTATTTTATTATACAGAGCTTGAAGACCCAGACTTAGCACTATTTTATCTAAAAAAGATTGGTATAGCACGTAGTACCATGATTAAAAGAATTAGAAAATCTTCTATATATAAGAAAATATTAAGACAAACTAGAAAAGAGATGAGGATGAAAAAGGAAAAAGAGAAAAGGAATTTATATGCCGATGCCTAATCATTGTATTGAATGTGATAAGCCTTTACGTAATGGTGAGGTATATATGTGTCAAAATTGTTTTGAAGAACAATTAATTGACGAAAATCACAGAGATAAAGAAAATCAGGGGAGTGACGATGGTAAGAATACTCAAGGAGAAATGTCCTAGATGTGGGTATGTACTAAGTTCCACATTTAATCCTTCTGCTAAAATAGAAGAGCTTCTAAAAAAGAGAAGCCCCACCACTAGAAAGCTTCTTAGAACAGTTTCTAAGAAGATAATGACTAACATACCTACAGATAATAAACGGAGCCGTCTTCGGTATTTTCTTCTTAGTATAGAAGATTGTGAAGATAAGGTAGTAGAGTGGGGATTAACTCAGTATGCACTAAAAGAATATATGTATCAAGGAAAAGGATTTCCATTTTTAAAAGCAATTATACTGAATTTCAATCAGAATAAGGAAGGTATAGCAAAATTTGAACGTAAGCGGTTAGGTAAATCACCTACAGCTACAAAACTAAAAGGAGAAGATACATGAACACAATGAAGCTAGAAGATACATTGTTCCCAGTTTCAGAAGTACCAGCAGTATGGGAGGATGTAGCACCAATGGCGCCACAAGCAAATGTAAATACCAGTAATCACAAATTCATCATAAATGATAAGACTCAACAGGTGATAAGCTGTATGACAAATGACTATAAACTAGTCACCAATGAAGAAGTCATAAATAGTGCGCATCCAATTCTTAAAGAATATGGAGCTACACTAAGAGAAGTACAGGTATTTGGTAATGGAGCTAGAACACACTGGAAGTGGAAGTTCCCAGATACTGTTACGATAGGTGAGGACAAACTGCAACCAGAAGCTATTATAAAAAATAGCTATGATGGAAGTTGTCAGATTAGTGTTCTGGCTGGAGTATTTAGACTAGTCTGTATGAACGGACTTGTTATAGGTACTGTCTATGGAAAGTTTAGTAATAGACATATCGTACACAATCAACGACTTGACAAATTAGATGAAACTATACCTCATCTAATTACACATGTAAAGGAAATGATAGGAGTTGATGTTCCTTTCCTACAGAAAACCAAAATAAAGGAAACAGACATTGTAAAGTTAATAGAACTATTTCCTGAGCCAATAGAAGGACTATTAGACTACTTTAAATCACATAAAATGGATACATATTGGGACTTGTTAAATGCAGCTACTTGGTTCTTAACTCACTCTATGAATAGAAGCAGAGAATCAGTACATAAACTTGAGAGTAAAGTTTATCCTACTATAAGTAGCTGGGCTGCCGCATAGTGGCTAGTAGCGAGTGGCAGAAATGTCCCGTTGTTATACCCTATTTTGGGGGGAAGTTTGAGTTAAGCAGAAAGCTTGTACCCATGCTTCCTCCCCATGATAGGTATATAGAAGTGTTCGCTGGTGGACTTAGTGTATTCTTTAGGAAGAAGAAGTCTGACTGGAATGTAGTAAACGACTTGGACAACGATATAGTTAATCTATATATTACAATTATAGAAAAATTTGATGAGCTCAAGAATTATATATATTGGTTACCCAGGTCCAGAGAATTATTTAATCAGTTCAAAAAAGAAATAAAAGGCAATCAAGATATAGAGATACCAGACTTTAAGCGTGCTGGTAAATATTATTATAATATTAAGTGTGCATTCAATAAGAACGTACATGGTTCATTTGCTAAGAGCAAGAAAGAGGACTGGAGTACTAAGCTTATAAAAGAACTAAAATACTCACGAACTTTCTTTAATAGAGTTACCATAGAAAATTTTGACTTTAGAACACTTATAGAAAAATATCCTCCAAGAGATATTGATTTATGGTATCTGGACCCACCTTATGTCATAGCAGGAGAAAGAGGTGATTACTATAAACACTCTTTTAAATGGGAAGACCATGAAGATTTGAAACTATTTTGTGATGAGATTAATGAAGGAAATGGTAAGTTTATGGTAAGCTACGATAATAGAGAAGAGATTAAGAAATTATACAGCGATTATAACGTAACTGAAATTGGCACAAGGTATGCTGGGGCTACTGAGGCCAGGGAGAAAATATTTACTGAATTAGTTATTACTAATTATGACCCTGTATCTATACAGGAAACCCTATTTGGAGGTTAATATGGAAAAACCATTACCACATAGCACGGACGCTGAAAAATCCCTCTTAGGATGCGTATTAACGGGTGGAAATAACGTGTTTGATGATGCAAGAGGACTAGTTACAAATGAGAGAGCATTTTATGTAAGAGAAAATAGATCAATTTGGAAAGCTATGATAGAGCTGTTTAAAGGGAATGATACCATAGATACAGTCACAGTAATAGAAAAATGTAAAGACATGAGTGAAAAAGTAAGTAGCTATTATGTCACAGGGTTACTTGATATTCCTACCAGTGCCCAAAGCAATACATATGCAAGAATTGTATGGGAGAGATACATACAAAGACAAACTGCTAAAAGTGCATATAAATTATTTAATGTCTCATTTGATGATTATGAAAAAGTAGCAAAGCTATTAGAAGATCATGGAAAATTAGTAGAAGAATTAAAAGACCTTCATCCAACAAAAGCAAAATCATTTGCACATATATCATCCAATGCTATGGAAATGATAAAAGAAGGTGGAAATATTATACCATTTGGACTTGAGTATTTAGATAAACCAGCTGGTGGTATGACAAGAAAAGAAATAACTGTATTAGGTGGAAGACCAGGACATGGCAAAACAACCCTAATGGTTAATATAGTAAAAAGTCTAGTAAACTCTAAAAAGAAGATTATGGTATTTAACCGAGAAATGTCAAATACAGAAATGATACGTAAACTACTAGTATTAGAAAGCGATTCATTATTATATTCTGATGTGAGAAGAGGGAAATATAGAGTAGATGGAAATTCCTGGTCAGAGACTGTAAAAGAATTAGAATCCACTCATAAGTCTATAATGAATAAGTATAATAAATACTTAACCATGTATGATGATATAAGGGATATAGAAGAAACAATGAGAGAAATATCAAGACACAAGCCAGACATCGTTCTAGATGACTATATTCAGCTTATAAAGGTATCAGGCCCAACAAAAGATAGAAGATTTGAGCTAGAAGACATTATGCAAGAATATAAGTGGATATGTAAGAAGAATAACTCACACGCTATATTGTTAAGCCAATTAAACAGAGACATTGAAAGAAGAATAGACCCAAGACCTAGAATGAGTGATTATGCAGAAAGTGGAGTAATAGAGCAGACAGCTGAAACAGCACTATTTGTTTTCTACGGACATATATTTGACGACCACAGATTCTCTAAGAATGAAATAGAAGTCATTAGCGGCAAATCAAGATATGGAAGACCTGGAGCATTTAAAATTGGTTTCTTGGGTAACAAATGTAGATTCTTTATAAACAAAGAATCCGCAGATACCTATGAAGCCAAGCATCTTAGAAATTGATAAAAATCAAATCTTCACTTGTAAAATGTGTAGCAAAAATGGAAAGGGTAAAAAATACCATATGATTAGCTCATTTACTAAGACAGAAGTATCTCCTATATGTAGAACATGTGCTGTACGAGAATATTATGGAACTAAAGGAACATCAGGTAAAAAATATGCTCCTGATAAAATTATCGGGAAGCTTTTTGGAGTAGAAGGATATGAATAAAGATATATTTATAGGAATAGACCCAGGAGCCAGTGGAGGAATAGCTATCATAGATACAAGTGGTTCATATATCCCTGCAAGAACAAATGGACAAACATTTGGCGTATCTAATGCTTATTGCTTTAAATGCCCAAGTGGTGGAAAAAATATGGCAAATTTCCTGAGGTCGGAATTGGAAATGATTTCTTTGTATAGTGAAGCTAAAAGAAACATTTTAGTTGGAATTGAGAAAGTACATGCCATGCCTACAGACGCTAGAAATTCTGCCTTTAAATTTGGAATGAATTATGGAACATGGATAGGTATAATACACACACATAACTTAAAATTATATCACATCACACCTCAAGCATGGACTAAAGAATATAAAGATAGACCTAAAGGAGGTTTCAATAATAAAACAGAAAGAAAAAGATACTTTAAACAAATTGCACAAGAACAGTTTCCTTCTCTGAAGGTAACATTAAATACAGCAGATGCATTACTAATAGCTATGCATTTGTATTATCATCACGATTTGATGGAAAGGGAGTCCGATAAATATGAAATCTGAAAAGGTATTTATAGATAATGTATATGATTATGGAAATGCTTGGATTGGAAGTAAATATGTAAAAATTAGAGGAGAGAAAAGTATCCAGCACGTAATTGATTTTACTTGTTGTCTTTGTATTCTAAGAATAGATGTAGACTTTCACAATGCTAGTACTATTACTATAGGAATACTTGGTCTCTTTGTGAGACTTGGAGCAGGATACTTTAGATATGGATAAGAGAACAGCTAATATACTTGAAGATGCACTTCAATCTGCTAATGAGATTTATAAGGTAGCTCAGAGATTGTCGTGGTCTTTAAGAAGAACATTAGATAGGTTAGGTGAGGACACATCTTATATTGATGAACCTCCAGTTAGTCCTCGTCTGACCAGCCCAGATACTGAAGGAGAGGATGAATAATGTCAGGGATGGCTGGCGCTAGATTCTTCATTCCTTTATAGCCGAGGAGAAGGAGACCGATAATTGGAGAGATGAACTGAAATAAAAAGTCTCTCTTTTGTCTATCTTTCTCCTCGTCATCTGGACGAATCATACCATTAGCTGCTGCTAGCCCCCACATTACTCTAAATAGTGGAGCTAAAAGTGGAGACTCTACTGACCTAACCCATTTTCCTGGGGTAATAGGAGATAGTCTTCCAGCTGTTCTGTCTATTCCAGATAATACCATTCTGCTAAATGGAGCCCAGAAAAGCCCCGTTGTTATTAGTGTAGACAATCCTCTAACTGCTATAAATCTAAACATTCTCTGAGCATTAGTATCTATACCAGGGTCTCCAAACTTTGCACCTTTAACCTCTGACTTAGGCAATTGAGATATAGCGGCACCCATTAATCTTCTTACACTTTGTCCTCCTGCCATAAAGTTCTCTATTAATTCATACTCTCTTACCATTTCATGATAAGTATATGGTTTGAATTGTAGAAGTAACTTACCTACACCCCCAAACATCTCTGGAAGATGTTGAACACTCATTCCATACATAGTACTATAAACAACTGCTCTAGCCATTTCCATAGCTGGTTTTTGTTCCCACATGGGAACCTTAGAATCAGGATTAAGTAATCCTAAATCTCTTGCAATAAGAAATCCAACAATAGCAGCCTCTTTCCTCATTCTTTGTTCTGAACCAGTAAATGTAAGCACTGGATTCTTCCCAAATAATCCCATAACTGTTTGCATCTTAAACTGTAACAGTTTTTGTATTTGTTCGTTGCTCAATCTTTTGTTAAGTTTTCTTATATATTTTTCAGCCCTCTTCTCATCATTTGTAAGTAATACCTCCCTAATTTCCCCACGTTTCCTTAACATAATCCTATTCTTTTTTGCTGCTATCTGTTCCTTATTTAAATCCTGCATCATCTCCACATCTTTAAGCTCATCACCCGCTAGCCTATTTGCCATTACATCTAAGACACTAGATTTTTGCCTAAGAAACTTAGACTTACTAAGCTTTAATTCTGCCCATACCTCATAAGCATTAAATTTATGTGTTCCCCACTTAGGAGTCTCACCCCATTCACCAGCCAACATATCGGTAAACCAAGTAAGAAGGTCAAGTACCCCAGACTTTCCTATTGCTTGTTCTATAT
>CALBXV010000684.1 GCA_937890045.1 uncultured archaeon | reverse complement strand
GAATTTTTTTATACCCAAATATAATTCATTAAGTTGTTTATGTTTTAGTAGGTCTTTAGAATTACCACTAAAATTAATTTTACCGCCTACAAACAAATGAGCTTGATCAGCAATTTCTAGAGCTTTTTTAGCATTTTGTTCAACCAGTATAATTGTGATTCCGAATTTATCTCTTAATTCTATAATTGTATTTAAAATATTAGTAGCTAATTTAGGAGAGAGATGTCCAGTTGGTTCATCAAATAACATAATTTTAGGTTTTCTAATTAGAGACATACCCATAGCTAACATTTGTCTTTGACCGCCACTTAGATTTCCCGCTTTAGAATTATAGAGATCAGATAATATAGGAAAAATGTTTAGAATCTCTGAAATTCGTTTTTTTGAATCAACTGAGTTAATAGTATAACTAGACATAAGAAGATTATCTTTAATAGATAAATCAGCAAAGATGTTATCAGTTTGAGGTAAATATGCTAGACCTAACCTAGCTATAGCATGAGGAGAAAGATTAACAATATTATTTGAATTTAGAAAAATAGAGCCAGAAAATATGTTTGTTAAACCAAAAATTGCTTTTAATAAAGTACTTTTGCCACTTCCATTTGGACCAACGATAACAGTAATATCCTTTTCTTTAATATCAAGCGTTATGTCAAATAATACATGATGTTTAGCATAACCAGCATTCAAATTAGTTACTTTAAGCATATTTAAGCTCCAAGATATGATTCAATAACTTTAGGGTTAGAAATAACTTTTTTAGGCTTACCCTCAGTTAAAATTTTACCTTTATCCATTGCAAATACATAATCGACATATTTTAAAGCAATTTCTAATCTATGTTCAATTAAAATAAATGTAATACCTAGATCATCTCGTAGTTCACGAATTTTTTTAAACAAGTCATGAGCTAAAGCAGGATTTATACCAGCAATTGGTTCATCTAGCATAATTACTTTAGCACCACTCATTAATGATCGTCCAATTTCTAATAATTTCATTTGTCCACCGCTTAAATTTGAAGCAGGATCTTCTAACAAATGATCTAATTTAACAAGTTTAGAAATTGTTAATGCTTTTTTAACAAATTGAGTTTCTTTTTTTTCCCACATATTTTTTATAGGGGCTTTAAGAAAATTTTCTCCTGGATTTTCTCGACATGCATTAAGTAAATTTTCCATAACAGATAAATTAATGAATGGTAAGGGAATTTGAAAAGTACGTACTATACCAATAGAATATATTTTATATGGAGGTAAGTTAGTTATATTTTGATCATTAAAGTAAACTTTTCCAGTATCAGATTGATAATTACCAGAAATTATGTTAAGCAAAGTAGTCTTTCCACTACCATTTGGACCAATTATCATAGATATTTGCTTTTTTTTAAGATTCATATTAACACCATCAAGCGCCATTAATCCATCAAATGATTTAGAAACATTATTTATTTTTAACAAAATAGTATATCATAAAAAAAATGCCATAGTTAAAAGAATTAACTTTTAACTATAGAATCAGTAGATGACGCATAGATACCTACTAGTACCCATTCACCATCAATTACTTGCCAAAGTTCATAATCAGCAGTTGCTAAATCGCCAGCTGCATTAAGTCTAATCCAACCTAACGCTCCAAAGTAATTATTTACTACTTCAGGTATTGCTACTTTAATAGTACTTACATCAGTTGATCCAGAATCTAATATTGATAATCCAACTACCCATACGATATCATAAGCAGATACTGCATATGTATCAGGAGTTCGACCCAATTGTGATGAAACAGAATCAACAACATGTTTATTCTTTGAAGTTTTACTAGCTGCAAATATAGGATTTAGGAAATTGGTGCTTTCTGCGAATTCAGCAGCAATAGGATCACTACTTAATTCAGCTAATTGTGCACTGCCATCACTTCCATACCAGTTTACTTGTGAGAGTATACTATGTGAGGAAGATGCTTGAATAAATTGAACAGCTTCAGCAAATCCAATATATAAGACAGCAGTCTTACCTTTTCCTACATCATCAACATATGTTTGAACTTTGTCGGCTAAAATTGAAGTATCTGCAGAGAATTCTTTTGTTTCAGGGTTATACCTGATTCCTTCATCGGAAGTACCACCTAGATTTTCAAAGGCTTCGACAGCAGTTTTGACTAAACCGTCACCCCATGCGTCTCCTCTATATACTGGTACTATTCGAGTTATTCCGTCGTTAACAAGGGCTCTTGCGATAGCAGGGCCTTGTCTGGTGTCATCTGTTACAAATCTGTAAACATTATCACCTACAATAGCTAATTCTGGTGCAGTAGAGGATTGACTGATTAATAACATATTATTAGAATCAGCATATCCTTTGATATTTCTTGTTTCACCACTAGTTTGTGGTCCAACAATAATACCAATGCCTTTAGCATTTAGCTCTTGAAGTTTTTCTAATGCTTTTACTGGATCTGTAGCAGTGTCTTCAATTTGTATATCTAAGGTCCATGTTTGTCCCATCGTTACAAGATAAGCGTTAAAATCGTTTTCAGCTAATTCAATAGCGCTACGACTATTCTCACCATAAGATCCTAAGTCACCAGTTAATGGTAAAAGTGATCCTATAGTAATTGTCCCTGTAAGAGGTTGAGGTCCTGTAGATGTAGCGGTTGTCCCGCCAATTATTGGTCCAATACCATAACCTACTCCTACTCCTATTAAAAGAGCAATAATAAATATGGCAATTGTTTTTGTTCCTGTAGAACTCATGTAATATATATATATGAACTTAAATATAACTTTTCTTAATCATTTATTAAGGGTTATATATTAATTAAAAGTAATTTTATAAACAGATAATAATTATGGTAAATCCACTTTTTATAGATGTAAT
>CALBXV010000683.1 GCA_937890045.1 uncultured archaeon | reverse complement strand
CAAGTAAGATGGACGATTTGGTTTGGACTTCTGTAAAGAAAGTTCTTGTTGGAGCAAAAGTTATGAAGGAAGAATCATGAGCATGTTGTCTGTGTACATAAAGAATCAGGTCAAGAAGAATGGTGCTAAAGCTATTATCTTGAAGGTTGTTGGTATGATTGTTAAAGCAACCAAGTCTAAGAAGGATGATGAGATGCTAGAGAAAATTAAAGATGTATTAAAAAATTATTAAATGGCAAAGCAGCTTCTCACATATAATCCTTTTAATGGTGGTCTTAATACTAAGGACGACCCAAAGGATATTAGTAAGGAAGAACTTGCTGACGTTAGTAACTATATGGTTGATTCTATTGGAAAGATGAGAACCATAGGAGGACTATCGGCAGTAGGAGCAGATATTACATTAGGAGAAGCTGCAACAATGCAGCCAGGGCATGGTATAGGTACTTTCAGTTCTGGTTATGCGTTCTCCAATAACTTTGTACTCACAAAAGGTGGTTCGGATTTTATAGTATGGGTAAGAGGAGATACAAGTGGAATATATATATATAATGGAGCAGCATGGAAGACAGATAGTGGAGGCTCTCCTACCACACAAATAGGGAGGCTTAGTACTGGTAGTGGGACACATACTGCAAAGGGAGTGTTCTATGATGCTGACGGTGCAATTAGGATAGCTGATGGCTCTGTTGTAGAGGGTGATAACGCATCTTCTGCTCCTTATAGTACCCATTATTCTAAATGGCTTGGCCCGATAGATAGGACATATTTTACAGGCGATGGTTCATTTACTATTAGTAAATGGCTTCTTGATAATAATGTTACATCAAGACCAATGCAGGGTGTCTATTCTGGTGGATTAAAAGGGACTCTTGGTGCGACAGTTAGTACTACAGTTGCAACAGCAACAGTTACTAGCACAAATGCAAAAGCAGAGTTAATAACCCCCACCAGAGGATGGGGGACTCCTCTAGAGTATCATCTAGTACAGGAAACAGCTGGAGATGGAACGATACAAGCTAGAGATATTACAAATGCTGGTGCTACTACTGTCACTACTGATGCAGGGACTTCTAGTTGGATAACTGGACAAACATACAAGATATACCCACCGCCAGGGCAGGGATTTAATATTAATATTGAAACAACTGGTTCTGATGGTCTTTGGGAAGATGGTAGTTATAAATTAGCTGCGTCGTATATATACAACTTCAAGGACGAGTCTAAGCTAACCGAACTTAAGGGTGATGCTCTTGCTATTTCAGATGATCTTTACTTTAAAGTTATGGTACTAGCTTCTAGTAATAGCAGTAATTCTACCTTCCAGTATAATAATAGGGTTACTGGTGGAAGAATATATATTAAGAGAAAGAATGATGCTGATGCAAAATGGAAGTTGCTTGTAGATTTGGATTTTGAACAAGGCTCTAGAATATCCACATTTAATGCTTATAACTCATGGGGGTATGTTGCTGTAGGAGATGTGGAAACTGCTAATGACAGATATTATTATACGCAGGAGTATTCTATTAAGAACCCACCATTTGAAACATATGAGGGACTAACTGGGTTCTCTGAGAAGGAAGGTTCTCTATCTTTTGGATGGGGTGGATGGAGTTACAAGACAGCTCTTACTGCAAACAGAAGAGCCTTTGTTGCTAACGTGAACAGAAAGGATGAAGATGGAATAGAAAGAGTAATGGCTGGACGTATTTTTTATACTCCTGTTGGTGCTTATGATACTTTCCCAGCTTCTTATTATATAGATTTAGGAGGAGAGATAACTATAGAACATATGGTAGAGTTTGGGGATAGGCTTCTTATCTTTGACAAGAAGAGAGTATTGGTTCTTAATATAGGCTCTCCTAATGATGGAGGATGGTTTAAAGAAGGGCAATTTGAGAACATGGGAATCTTATCTAGCTCCTCAGTATTTAAGACGCAGATAGGTGTTGTATGGGCAAACCAGCATGGATGTTTTTATTATAATGGCTCAGGTCCACCAAAAGATTTAACGGATAAGATTGATGATGCAACATGGAGTACCTTTGCAGGTGGAGAAAATATGATAACTGGGTATATACCACTAAAAAATCAGGTAGTTATACTTAAGGATGGAAACTTCACAACAGCAACGGATACTTATTTATATGATTTTAGAACAAGTTCATGGACAAAGGGGGCTCCTAGTACTATAGGAAGTGATTATAAAATCACTAACTTTATATCATACTATCAGGGGAACGTAGAAAATCTCACAACACTGTTGTATACTAACAGTGCCAGTAATCCAAATATACTAACAAGAAAGTGGAGTGATACATCAGCAGACCAGAGTGGATACTTTGTCTTAAAGGACGAAGACTTTGGGCAACCTGCTTTGAGGAAGAAAATTTATAGGGTTGTTGTAACGTATAGAAATACATCAGCAGCTCTGGATAGCGTACAACTGGGATATAGAAAGGATGGCTTAGGAGGTTCTTTTCAAGATTTTGGTTCTGCTGTCAGTCTTTATAAGACCACAGCTCAGAACTGGAAGGTAGCTCATTTTTCACCACCTGCTGGCTTATCAACAGGAGTTAATAGTATTCAGTTTAAACTTCCTAGTACTAAGAACGTAGAAATAAATGACTTAACAGTAGAGTTTAGAGTTATAAAGAAACGTGCTGAAGCAGCATCTGGGGATGATTAATGCTTACTAGTACACAAAAAGAACTTAGAAAGATGACGAAGACATTTGATACGTCTTCTACATTAAAAAGGCCCCCTGCTAAGAATGAAGTAAAGGATGGGCAAACACGCTTTGCATTCCATGACGGAGCCTTGTATCAGTATAGCAAGTATAACAATGAGTTATATGCTATGAAGTATTTTCCTCATATGTCACAGATGGCAGATGTTATTCTTAATGATGAGACAGTAGTAAGGGCACAGCATTCTTTTACTGGTGACCCCATATTTGAGCCAGGACTTGGTTCTAAGGGGTATCAAACTGGATGGACTGCTTCTGGCGGAACTGGATATAAGATTTATAAGGATGGTAGTGAGTATCATGCTGAGTTTGATGGACTGATTGTACGTGGTACGATGAGAGTCTTTGAACTATTATTACAACAGATTAGGGCTACTAATGGAAGCATCTTTGTTACTTCAGCTGCTAAAGCTGATGCTGTAACAGGTAGCGCTGGTACGGAGACTATCACATTTGAAGACCCTAATGAAGAGACTACTGGTGGTGTCTGCCCATTCATAGAGGATGACATTATTTTATCGCAAAGGTTTAATATTGGTTCAACTGATGTTGTTACTAGAAAAGTAAGAAGAGTTGCAAGTGTTAGTGGTAAGTCAGTCACGGTAGCATCTGACGTTACGGGACAACCTAGTACAGCGGCTGATGTAATAGTAGCTGCTGGTGATGATTTTGTAAGAGTGGGTAGTACTACTAATGCCGCAAGACGTGGTGGTATATATATGTCGTCTGATGACCCTAACTCACCTTTTATAGTTATCTTTGATGGTGTAACCAGTTGGTCTGATTGGACTAGTAATGATAAAACAAAGGCAAGATTAGGTAGGCTTGATAGTATTGATGATGATACTGCGGGGCTAGATGGTAATCAGACTAATGAATTTGGACTATATAGTGACTCAGTATACTTAAAAGGACACATTAATGCTACCTCTGGTAAGATTGGTGGCGTTAATATGAGTGGAAGTACTATATATACAGGTGGGGGTAACTATAATAATTCTGACACAGGGTTCTATTTATCTAATGCTGGTAATATGTCTCTCAAGGATAAGTTTACGTGGGACGGAAGCACTTTAAGTGTGTCTGGCTCTATAACTGTGACAGGTGGTAATGCAGAAACTACAACAGGTTCACAGACTAAAGCAACTGCCGCTCAAGTTG